>JALYLC010000362.1 GCA_030774435.1 Actinomycetota bacterium | reverse complement strand
GCGGGGGAGACGGCCGTCACCGCCAGCGCGCGCTCGCCCAGCGCGCGCTGGGCGAGCGCGCGCTGGCGGTGACGGCCGTCTCCCCCGCGCTCGCGAGCGGCGAGCTGTCCGGCGCCCGCTCGGTCGCGGAGGCCGTCGGCATCGCGCACGAGGTCATCACGACCGACGAGCTCGCCCGGCCCGGCTACCGCGCGAACGACACAGACCGCTGCTACCACTGCAAGAGCGAGCTCTACGACTCGCTCGCGGCGCTGGCGCGGGAGCGCGGCTACGCGGCGCTGGCCTCGGGCGCGAACGCCGACGACGAGGGGGACTGGCGACCGGGGCTCGTGGCCGCGAGCGAGCACGGCGTGGTGCACCCGCTGCTCGAGGCCGGCCTTGGCAAGGCGGAGGTGCGCGCACTCGCGCACGCGCTGGGAGTGCCCAGCGCGGCCAAGCCCGCCAGCCCGTGCCTGGCCTCGCGCGTGCCGTATGGAACACCCGTCGACCCGGCCACGCTGGCGCGCATCGACGCGGCCGAGCAGGCCGTGCGCGCCCTCGGGTTCCCGGTGCTGCGCGTGCGCCACCACGGCGAGCTGGGCAAGCTCGAGCTGCCCGAGCCCGACCTCTCCCGGGCGCTCGCCGACGCCGAGCTCCGCCGCGCTGTCGGCGAGGCGATCCGCTCGGCGGGCTACGCCCACTCGGCGATCGACACAGACCCGTTCAAGTCGGGCAACCTCAACGTGACGTTCGTGGGCCGCCTCTCAGCCCCCCAGCGCCGCACCGGCTGACCGCTTCCGCGCGCGGCACCGCGCGGGTCTGGCCCGAGCAGTGCGGTGACCGGCATCAGCGGCTCATCCAGCCGCCGTCGACGGTCAGCACCGTCCCGGTGACGTAGCTGCTGGCGGGCGAGCAGAGGTACACGAACGCGCCGGCGAGATCCTCGGGCGAGCCCCAGCGGCCGGCGGGGATGCGGCTCAAGAGCTCCTCGTAGCGCGCGCGATCGGCGCGCAGGCGCGCGGTGAAATCGGTTGCGGTGTAGCCGGGCGCGAGCGCGTTGACGCGCACCCCGTGGGGCGCCCATTCGTTCGCGAACGCGCGCGTCAGACCCACTACGGCGTGCTTCGCGGTCGCATACGAGGAGACCAGCACGCCGCCCTGGAACGCCAGCAGCGAGGCCACGTTGACGATCGCGCCGCTGCCCTGCTCGACGAACCCGCGCCCCGCCGCGCGCGAGAGCGCGAGCACGCAGTGGAGGTTGACGTGCAGGACGCGCTCCGCCTCCTCCGCGCTCACGTCGAGCACGCTGCCGCGCGCGATGATGCCGGCCGAGTTGACGAGGACGTCGAGTCGCCCGAACGCCGCGGCGGCGGCCTGGATCGCCCGTTCGCAGGCGTCCGCATCCGCCTGCTCGAGGTCGAGCGGGACGACGGCGCTGCGGCGGCCCAGCGCCTCGACCCGCGCGCGCGTCTCGGCGGGGTCGCTGCGGTCGATGTGGACGATGTCGCACCCCGCCTCGGCCAGCGCGATCGCGGCCGTCTGCCCGATGCCGCGGGTCGTGCCGGTGATGCAGGCGACCTGGCCGTCGAGACGGAAGCTGTCGAGGACCCCGGGCATCGGGCGAGGCTACCATCGGGGCCGTGGCGCAGCTTTCGCTCGAGCCCGTGACCTGGCGCGTGCGCGCGCTCGCCGGCAGCGGCCGTACGGTCGCGGACTCCCGCGCGGCGCTGCTCGTCCTGCGCGACGACGCTCCGCCCGCCTACGCGTTTCCCGAGGCCGACATCCAGCGCGATGCGCTACCGCCGGCTGCCTGGCTGGCTCTCGCCGGAGCCCCCGGCTACGCCCAGTTGGACAACGCCTGCGTCGAGCTGTTCCTCGAGGAGGACGAGCCCGTCGCCGGCCATCCGCGCAACCCCTACCACCGCGTGGACGCCCTGGCCAGCTCGCGCCACGTGCTCGTGAGGCTGGCGGGCGAGACGCTGGCCGAATCGAGCCGGCCGATGGCCGTGTTCGAGACCGGCGAGCCGACGCGCTTCTACATGGCGCAGGCCGACGTCCGGCGCGATCTGCTCGAGCCGAGCGAGACGGTCACGACGTCGCCGTACCTGGGCAGCGCCGTGTGGTTCTCGGCGCGCAGCGGCGGCGAGCTCTACCCGGACGTGGCGTGGACGTACCGCTTCACGATCCCGCAGCTCCCGCGCATCGCCGGCCTGCTCGCGTTCAGGGACGACCTCGTGCGCGAGCTCTGACCGGTGGCCGGCGGCGACGAGGAGCTGCGCGCCGAGCTTCTCGCCATGCGCGCCGCCGACGAGAGCGTGAGGCAGGTGGCTCCGGCGCTGAGCCAGGAAGCCATGGGAGCTGCGCTACGGGCGGACCGGGCGCGAACGGCCCGGCTGGCCGAGATCGTCACCACGCACGGCTGGCCGGGGCGCTCGCTGGTCGGCGAGGACGGGATGTACGCGGCCTGGATCCTGGCGCAGCACTCCGATCACGATGCGGAGTTGCAGGCCCGCTTTCTCGAGCTGCTCGAGGATGCCGTCGAGCTCGGAGAGGCGCCGGCGAGCGTGCTCGCGTACCTGACCGACCGCGTCCGCGTCAACGGCGGCCGGCTGCAGATCTACGGCACGCAGTTCGGCGGCTCCGGCGAGAGCTACGGCCCGCAGCCGATCGCCGACCGCGACGGCCTGGAGGAGCGCCGCGCGGACGCAGGCCTGGAGCCGTTCGCCGAGTACGAGCCGCGGATGCGCGAGAGTGAGGCGGAACACCGAGCGGGAGGAGACCCGCGATGAGCACAGCCAAAGGCGCGGGTGCGACGACGTTCACGACGCCCAGCGAACGGGAGATCGCGGTCACCCGCGTCTTCGACGCGCCGCGCGCGCTCGTCTTCGAGGCCTGGACGAGCCCTGCGCACATCACAGCCTGGATGCTCGGCCCCGAGGGCTGGACGATGCCCGTCTGCGAGGTCGATCTCCGCGCCGGCGGAGCCTGGCGCTTCGTCTGGCGCCGCTCCGACGGCAGGGAGCTGCGCATGGACGGCATCTATCGGGAGGTCGTGCCGCCCGAGCGCCTGGTCTTCACCGAGGCCTGGGGCGGCGACTGGCCCGAGACGCTGAACACCGTGGTCCTGGCCGACGAGGACGGCGGCACGAGGCTCACGTGCACGGTGCTCTACGTTTCGACGGGCGCGCGCGACGCGTCGTTCTCAACAGGGATGACCGAAGGCATGTCCCAGAGCCTCGATCGCCTGGCCGCGCACCTGACGGGCTCCTAATAGCGCGCTCTAATACCGCCACAGCCGGCGCCCGCCGGCGCGCTCGTGGGCCATGTCCATGACGCCGTCCGGCGGGCCCTCGGCACGGTTGTTCGGGCGCGCGCGATCGTCTTGGAGATTGAAGCCCATGGCATCTTCGAAGCGGGACCGCAGTGCTTCGGGGCTTGGAA
>JALYLC010000361.1 GCA_030774435.1 Actinomycetota bacterium | reverse complement strand
GGTTGGAACCCATTCAAGAGCCGGCCGGCGTCCCTGCGACGCCCCGGGCCCGCCTCGCGCAGCGAGCGAGCGCCCGGGTCGGACGGAAGTCGATTGCCGGGGCGCACCCCCACCACCCATCAAACCCACCCGCACGCCGGCGCGCCCTGGCGAGCGACTGCAGGCCGATCCAGCCGCTCCCGACACCACGATCATCCCGAAATCAGCCCGCAATTGTCCCTCATGCGCCCGCGGCCTCGTGCCGATGTGCGAGACATGAGGTTGCGGGCGATCCAGGGAGACGCGACGAGACTGTCCGACCAGGGGCCGCCGCCGCTGCGCCGTGCCTGCGGACACCTCGCCGGCGATCCGGCGCTCGTGCAGCGCGGCTACCGCTACTACCGCGGCTCCGGGCTCGATCTCGGCGGCTTCTTCACGCGGCGCTTCACGCTCGAGGACGGGCGCGGCGCATCCGTGACGCTGGTCGCAGGCATCGACGTCGAGACCGGGGCGGGCCTGCTCGAGGGCTGCACCTCCACCGAGCAGGCGGCACGCGAGCTCGCGACGGGCCCCGCCAGCATCTGGGCGATCGTCCTCACGCTCGAGAACGCGACCGTCTGCTGGCGCGAGCTCAGCCGCCACCTCATGGTGAGCGATCCGACGGCGTTCGGCTCGTTCGCGGCGGAGCTGACCGAGCTGCCGCTGCTCGACCATGACGGCTGCCCACTGTGCGCCGAGCGCGCCCGCCTCGCGGCCTGAGCTCGAGCGCCTACTTCTCGCTCGTGAGCGAGCCGTCCGGCGCCACGCCGACGCCCTGCGTCGCGAGCTGCTCGCGTACGAGGAACTGGAACGTCGACCAGGCGCCGCGCCGCGCCTCGAACATGCGGTAGACCTGCCATTCGGTGAGCATGCTCGGATCCGAGCGCCGGGCCTCGGCCCAGTCGGCGAACTTCGGCAGGCGCCCGCTGCGCACGGCCAGGAACACGCCCTGCTCGATTGCCCGCGCCAGGCGCTCCTCGCCGACGGGCACGTCGAAGCCCGCCTCGCGCAGTGCGTTCGTGAGCGAGCCGAAGGTGTGCCAGTAGAGCGACTTGGACGGCATGGAGCCCCGTCGCGTCTCGAGGTCGCGAGCGGTGGGAGTGCGGCCGAGCTGCTCGCCCAGCTCGCGCAGGCGTGCCAGCAGCTCCTCGCGCGTCGCGAAGCGGCGCGGCACCAGCCCCGCACGGCGCTTGGCCGCGTTCCAGGAGCCGAAATGACCGATCACGGTCTGCGGGTGCACCGTCGTCTTCGGATCGGCCGCGAACTCGCGCATCGTGGGCGAGCGGCCGAGGCGCTCCGCGCTCGATCGCAGCTCCGCGAGGATCTGCTCGTCGCTGTAGCGCTTGCGGATGCCGGCACGAAACGCGTCCAGGCGCTCCGGATCGATGCCGGCGATCTGCGAGTACCTGCTGCCCTCCACCACTTCGTCCCTTCGTCTCCTCGTGCCGAGCGTAGCGGACGCGGTGCAACCGCGGGCGAGTATACGCGCTGGAGCCCGCAGAGGAGCGACTGATCGCCGACATAGACTGCGCGGCGTGGAGATGAGGCTGGCACTCGCCGCCGCTCGCGCAACGGCGTTCGCATCGCGGGCAACCGGCCGCGGTGGCGGCACGACGCTCCCCGGGCGCGTGCTGACCGCGCTCGCGCCCGACGCGCCGCGGCGGCTGGCGCAGCGTCTCCCGCGCGGCTGCGTCCTCGTCTCGGCCACCAACGGAAAGACGACGACCTGCGCGCTGCTCGCCGAGGTGCTGCGGGGGCGCGTGCAACTGGCGCGCAACAGCGCCGGCGCCAACCTGGCCTCCGGCATCGCCTCGGCACTGGCGGTCCGGGAGGCCGCCGCCGCCGAGCTAGGGCTCTTCGAATGCGACGAGGCGGCGCTGCCGGCCATCGCCGACCAGCTCGCGCCGAGCGCGATCGCTCTCGGCAACCTCTTCCGCGACCAGCTCGACCGCTACGGAGAGCTGGAGCTCGTGGCAGCACGCTGGCGCGAGCTCGTCTCCCGCCTCGCTCCGGAGACGACGCTCGTCGTCTGCGCGGACGACCCGCTGACGGCGTCCATCGCCGAGGGGCATCCGGCAGTCGTGCGCTACGGCATCGACGATCCCTCCGTCGCTCTGGCGGCCGCGCCGCACGCGGCCGACGCGCGCTTCTGCGTCCGCTGCGGCCACGCCTACGACTACCGGGCGGCCTACGTCGGGCACCTCAGCGACTACGCCTGCCCGAGCTGCGGCAATGCGCGGGCCCCGCTCGACCTCGCCGCGCGCGCGATCAACCTGCGCGGTCTGGACGGCACCGCCTTCGACCTCTGCCGGGGAGAGGAGCACGTGCGCGTCGAGCTCGCGCTGCCGGGGCTCTACAACGTCGAGAACGCGCTCGCGGCCGCGGCGCTGGCCGTCGAGCTGGGCGAGGCCCTCGGGGTCGTCGCCGATGGGCTGGCGCGCTTCCGCGGAGCGTTCGGCCGCTTCCAGCGCCTGCGCGTGGCCGACGCGGAGCTCGTGCTGCTGCTGATCAAGAATCCCGCGGGCGCCAACGAGGTTCTGCGCATCCTCCCGGCAGGCGAAGCCACGCTGCTCTTCGCCCTCAACGACCGCATCGCGGACGGGCGCGACGTCTCCTGGGTCTGGGACGTCGACTGGGAGTTGATCGCTCCCCGCCTGCGCCACGTCGTCACGTCGGGCACGCGCGCGGCCGACGCCGCTCTGAGGCTCAAGTACGCGGGCGTCGACGGGGCGGCGATCGAGGTCGTGCCCGATCTCGCCCGGGCGCTCGACCGCACCGCCGAGCTGGCCGCCGGCGGCACCGGCTACGTGCTCCCCACGTATACGGCGATGCTCGAGTTGCAGCGCGTGGCGGCCACCCGCGGGCTCTCGCGGCCCTACTGGGAGGAGGCGGCGGCATGAAGCTCGTGCTCTGCCAGCTCTACCCCGAGCACCTCTCGATCTACGCCGACCGCGGCAACGTCCAGGTCATCCGGCGCCGCCTCGAATGGCGCGGGCTCGAGCTCGAGGAGCGCCCGTTGCGCGTCGGCGAGTCGCTCGATCCCGAGGCCGCCGACCTCTACCTCGTGGGTGGCGGGCAGGACCGCGACCAGTTGCTCGTGGCGGAGGACCTGCAGCGCCACACGCGGGCGCTGCACGCAGCCGTCGCGGGAGGGGCGGCCGTGCTCGCGGTGTGCGGCGGCTACCAGCTGGCAGGCCATCGCTACATCGGCCAGGACGGGAGCGAGATGCCGGGCATCGGCCTGCTCGATCTCGAGACGCGCGCGGGCGACGCGCGCATGATCGGCGACATCGTCTGCGAGTGCGACCTCGGCGACCGGGTCGGTGCGCGCACGCTCGTCGGCTTCGAGAACCATGCCGGGCAGACCGTGCTCGGCGCCGGCTGCGAGCCGCTGGCGCGCGTCATCAGCGGCTACGGCAACGACGGCTCGTCCGGTTACGAGGGGGCACGCGCGGGCTCGGTGCTCGGGACGTACGTGCACGGCCCGCTGCTGCCCAAGAACCCGTGGCTGGCGGACTGGCTGATCGAGCGCGCGCTCGAGCGCCGCTACCGCCACGTCGAGCTGGCGCCGCTGGACGACGCGCTGGAGCTGGCGGCGGCGGGCGCGGCGGCCGCGGCACGGCGTTAGAACTGGAACTCGCTCAGGTCCCGAGCGGCATACGCTTGGGCCTGTGATCTGCCCGAGCTGCCGCGAGGAGAATCCCGAGCGCTTTCGCCTGTGCGGGTTCTGCGGTGCCGAGCTGCCCAAGGCGGCCGTGCAGGAGGCGCGCAAGATCGTCACGCTGGTGTTCGCGGACGTGACCGGCTCGACGGCACTCGGGGAACAGCTCGACCCGGAATCCGTGCGCTGGGTGATGTCGCGGTTCTTCGAGACCGCTCGCGAGGTGCTGGAGCGGCACGGCGGGACGGTCGAGAAGTTCATCGGAGACGCGGTCATGTCCGCCTTCGGCATTCCGCACGTGCGCGAGGACGACGCGCTGCGAGGCGTTCGCGCCGCTGCCGAGCTGCGCGACCGCCTGCGCGAGCTCGGTCACGATGTCGAGGCTCGCTACGGCGCGGGGATCGCCGTGCGGATCGGCGTGAACACGGGGGAGGTCGTGGCAGGCGATGCAGCTGCCGGACAGGCGTTTGCGAGCGGCGACACGGTGAACGTCGCGGCGCGCCTCGAGCAGGCCGCGGCGTCCGGCGAGGTGTTGCTCGGCGAGGCGACGCTGCGGCTCGTACGAGACGCAGTCACGGTCGAGGCGGTCGAGCCGCTCGCCCTCAAGGGGAAGGCGCAGCCCGTGCCGGCGTGGCGTCTCGTCGCCGTGCTCGCCGGCGCGGCCGGAGTCAGGCGCAACTTGCACGCGCCGCTGATCGGGCGTGAGGGCGAGCTTGCGCAGCTTCTGGAGCTCTGGCGGCGCGCCCGTGAGGAGCGCGACGTCCGCGTCGCCACGGTGGTTGCGCCGGCCGGGACGGGCAAGACACGGCTGATCGGCGAGCTCGCGGAGCACGTGCAGCGCGAGGCACAGGTTCTCACCGGTCACTGTCTCCCGTACGGCGAAGGCATCACCTTCGCGCCGATCGCAGAGGCCGTGCGCCAGGCGGCGGGCCTGGCCGACACGGCGTCACGTGAGATCGCGAGCGGCGAGGTCGCAACGCTGCTCGAAGACGATCCGGACGCCGCGGAGATCGTCGAGCGGATCGGGCCGGCGCTCGGCTTCCCGGGACCGCCCATCCCGGTCGAGGAGACGTTCTGGGCGATCCGGAAGCTCTTCGAGGCGCTCTCGCGCCGCCGTCCGGTCATGGCCGTCGTAGACGACGTGCACTGGGCCGAGGAGACGCTGCTCGACCTCATCGAATACCTCG
>JALYLC010000360.1 GCA_030774435.1 Actinomycetota bacterium | reverse complement strand
CGTCTGCCGCGGGCGCAGGGGCGGCCGTCGTGGGCGCGTCGACCACCGGCATCGCCTGGAAGTGCGGAGCGTCCGCGGACGGTGGTGGTGCGACGTCGGGCGCCTCGGGCGCGGCAGGGGCGGGAGCCGGAGCAGGAGTTGCCTCGGCTGCGGGCGCCGCGGGCGCCGGCGAGGCTGCCGGAGCCGCCCCGCCTCCGGTGTCGATCACGGCGATACGCGTGCCGACGTCGACGGTCTCGCCCTCGGCCACCAGCAGCTCACGGACGGTGCCGGACGCGGGCGCAGGGACCTCGGTGTCGACCTTGTCGGTCGAGATCTCGACGATGGTCTCGTCCGCCTTCACGGCCTCGCCGACCTGCTTGCGCCAGGTGACGACCGTGCCCTCGGACACGCTGACTCCCATCTGCGGCATGACGACATCGACGAGCGTTCCGGTACTCACGGGTTTCTCCCAGCGATCAGTAGGCGTACAGCTTGTGGACGGCGGCCAGGACGTCGTCGACCTGCGGGATGAAGCGCGTCTCCAGCGGGGGCGAGAACGGCACGGGCGTGTCCGGAGCGGCCAGCCGCGCCACGGGGGCGTCGAGGTTCTCGAAGACCTCCTCGCCGATCGTGGCCGCGATCTCGGCGCCGAATCCTGCGGTGCGCGTGTCCTCGTGCAGCACGAGCGCCTTGCCGGTCCGGGCGACCGAGGCCAGCACGGCCTCGCGATCCCACGGGACGATGGTGCGCAGGTCGATGACCTCGGCCGAGATTCCGTGCGCGTCGGCGGCCTGCTCGGCCGCGGCGATGGCCGTGTGCACCATTGCGCCCCATGTCACGACGGTGAGGTCGTCGCCGGCCCGCGCGATGCGCGCCACGCCGAACGGCACGGTGTACTCCTCTTCCGGCACCTCGTCCTTGATGCGCCGGTAGAGGTGCTTGTGCTCGAAGTAGAGCACCGGGTTCTCGTCGCGGATCGACTGGATCAAGAGCCCCTTGGCATCGGCCGGCGTGGACGGGCAGACGATCTTGAGCCCGGGGATGTGCGCGAACGACGACTCGGGATTCTGCGAATGGAACGGGCCGCCCGAGAAGCCGCCACCCGAGGGACAGCGCACGACGATCGGCACGGCCGCCCCGGTTCGCCAGTGCTGCTTCGCTGCGATCGTGACGAGGTGATCCCAGCAGCACGAGATGAAGTCGGCGAACTGCATCTCGGCAACCGGCCGCAGGCCCATCATCGCCGCGCCGGTGCAGGCACCGACGATCGCGGTCTCGGCCAGCGGCGCGTCGATCACGCGCCACTCGCCGAACTCCTCCTGGAAGCCCTTCGTGACCTTGAACGCGCCGCCGTAGACGCCGACGTCCTCGCCGATCACGAGCACGCGGTCGTCGCGGCGCATCTCTTCCCGCAGGCCGTCGGAGATGGCCTCGAGGTACGTTCTTACAGCCACGGAAGCCTCACTGTCGTCATCGTAGTCCGGACCGCCGGTGCGCGCCGCCGCGCAGGGGAGCTCCAGGCTCTCAGCGGTAGACGCCGTCAGTGAGCGTCGCCGGATCGGGCCAGTCGCTGGCCATGGCGAGCTCGACGGCCACGTCCACCTCGCGCGCGACCTCGCTCCGGAGCGCCTCGTCCGCCGCCTCGTCGAAGGTACCGCCGAGCGCGAGCAGGCGCGCTCGCGTGAGCGCGATGGGATCGCGCTCGCGCCAGGCGGCGAGCAGCTCGGGCGGCACGTAGAACGCGTCGTCGTGCACCGCGTGCCCCTCCATGCGCAGCGTGACGAGCTCGATGAGCGTCGGGCCACCACCTGCGCGCGCGCGCTCGACCGCGGCCTGCGCGGCGCGGTAGACGGCGACGACGTCGGTGCCGTCGACCACCGCGCCGGGAAAACCGTAGGCGGCTGCACGCTCGGCCAGATGCTCGACGCCGTACTCGAGGTGTGAGGGCGTGGAGTACGCGAAGCCGTTGTTGTCGAGCACGAACACGACGGGCAGCCGGCGCACGCCGGCCAGGTTCATCGCCTCGTGCGCGTCGCCGCGGGCCGATCCGCCGTCGCCGAGCCAGCCGAGCGCCACGCGCGGCTCGTTGCGCACGCGGAAGGCGAGCGCGCAGCCGACTGCCACAGGCAGCATGGCGGGCAGGTGCGAGACCATCGTCAGCGTGCCGAGCCCCAGATCGCCGAGGTGCACGTTGCCGTCTCGCCCTCGCGTCGGGCCACCGGTGCGGCCGAGGTACTGGGCGATGATGCGCCAGGGCGCCATGCCGCGCACGATGTGCACGCCCAGGTCGCGCTGGGTGGGGCAGCCGACGTCCTGGGCGGCCATCGCCCAGGCTACGCCCACCGCAGCCGCCTCGTTGCCCCGCCCGGTGTAGAACGAGCCTGGGATCCGGCCCTGCCGGTAGAGGGAATGGCCGCGCTCCTCGACGGAGCGCGTCAGCAGCATCGCGCGGTACATCCCGCGGAGCACCGCTTCGTCGAGGCCGTCCGCGCCTGCAGGGACATCGCTGCGCGAGCGCTTGCTCACGACTGCCATGACCACAACCTACCACCCGTTATTCACGCTATGCAATCCCTCGCGCCTGCCGGTGCGCGCCCGCATCCGCCCGCGCGCCCGCACGCGTATGCTGCGGGCATGCTGCCGCGTGACGAGCTCGGAAATCGTGCCGCGTTCTGCGCGGGTTGCGGCTGGGGGCGGCGCTTCCTGGGCGGCTTGCCGGTGGAGCTTCCCGAGCAGTGCCCCGACTGCGGGCAGGCCCTGATCTCGTCCTGTCCGGCGTGCGGGGAGGGGATCACCTCGCTCATGCAGATCACCTGCTCGGGCTGCGGTGAGGCCCTGCGCGAGGCCGAGTTCTTCGGCCGGCCCATCCGGCGCAAGCCGGAGCGCCACGCCGTGCCGTCGGCCGCTCCGCAGTGCGCGGGCGAGGCCGCCGCCGCCTTCTCCAAGTCGGATTCCTAGGAGAGCGAGGAGCGGATCTCGGAGAAGTGGATCACGGTCACCGTGTCCTCATCCGAGACGTCGCGGTTGTAGAGCTGCCCGAGGAAGACGACGAACTCGTCGAGCGTGCGCAGCTCGGGGTTGTCGTGCTGCAACTCGCGGGGCGACACGTCGCCGAGCCGCTTGACCTCGACCTTGTCGACGACCGCGTCGAAGACGTGCGTGCGCGGGCCGAAGCGCTGCCCGCACAGCACCTTCAGGCACAGGCCCTTGCGGTACTTGGCGCTCTTGTCGCCAAGACGGATCGTGACCGTCTTGCGCCTGCTGCGCAGCTGGTCTGCGACCAGCGGGTTGTAGAAGTTGAGCGCCTCCACCGCGTCGAGTGTACCGGCGCGGCGGGAGAGCGGCGGTGCGGCGCCCGCGTCGCGCGCGTCCGCGAAGCTGCCGGGCGTGGAAGCGTCCTCCCCGCCTGCGAGCGCGCACGAGG
>JALYLC010000359.1 GCA_030774435.1 Actinomycetota bacterium | reverse complement strand
CTCCGGGCCCCCTGGCGATCGACTGCAGGCCGATCCAGCCGCTCCAGACACCACGATCATTCAGTGAGATCGTCTCGGCGAGCAAGCAGCGCGAGGCCCGCGTCGATGGCGTCGGACCAGCGCTTCGTGGCTGCGTAGGACGCTCGGCGGAGATCGTCTGCGGGCAGGTCGTCCAGTGGGATGGGCTCGCCGTAATGGACGCGGATCTTCGGGAAGCGCGGCGGCAGCAGCTTGATGCGGTCGCTCCCGTGGATCGAGACCGGCACGAGCGCCACTCCCGCCTCGAGTGCGAGCCGCGCGGCGCCCAGCTGCGGTCGCGCCTTGCCGTGGCGATTGCGGGTGCCCTCCGGGAAGACGAGCAGCATGTCGCCGTCGCGCAGCATTTGCAACGCGACCTCGTAGGCCTCCATGTCCTGAACGGCACGACGGACCGGGAACCCGCCCCCCAGGGCGATCGCGCGCCCCACCACGGGCACACCGAAGAGCTCGTACTTGGCCATCGCGCGGAAGCGCCGCTTCTTGAGCGGGACGCCGACGGCCAGCGAGTCGACGTAGGAGCGATGCATCGGCGCGAGCACCACGCCGCCCTGCGCGGGGACGTTCTCGAGACCCGATGCGCGGAGCCGGAACGGGAGCAGGAACGTGGCGCTCGCGATCCGCACGAGGTCGTAGAACCACGGGCGGTAGCGAGGGAGCGAGAGCGGGGGCTGACCGCCCTCCTTCTCAGCCGGCGTAGACGCCATCCTCGAGCGTGTCGGGATCGGGCCAGGCACTCGCCTCGGCACGCGTGACGGCGTCGGCGATCGCTTCCTCGACGGCCTGCTCCATGGCGCCGAGCTCGTCGTCGGTCAGGTCGGCGTGCTCCCGCATCCAGACCTCGAAGCGGCGCACGGGATCGGACGCGGCCCAGCGCTCGTGCATCTCGTTCGGCACGTACGCCGCATCGTCGTGCACGGCGTGGCCCTCCATCCGCAGCGTCATCAGCTCGAGCGCCGTCGGCCCGCCCCCCGAGCGCGCGCGCTCGATCGCCGCGCGCGCCTCGCGGTAGACGGCGAGCACGTCGGTGCCGTCGACGACGACTCCCTCGAACCCGTAGGCGGGCCCGCGCGCTGCCAGTGAGGAGACGGCGAAGTTGAGATAGGTGGGCGTCGAGTACGCGAACTGGTTGTTGTCGATCACGAACACGACCGGGAGCCGCCGCACTCCGGCGAAGTTCATCGATTCGTGCGCCGTGCCGTGGGCCGACGAGCCGTCGCCCAGCCAGCCGAGTGCCACGCGCGGCTCGCCGCGCACGCGGAACGCCAGCGCGGCGCCAACCGCGACCGGCAGGATCGAGGGCAGGTGCGAGGGCCCCGCGAAGATGCCGATGCCGGGCGTGACGTCCTGGGTGCGCAGGTTCGAGTCGCGGCCGTTGGTCGTCCCTCCGACTCGGCCCATGTACTGGCAGAGCACGCGCCAGGGCTCGACGCCGCGGTAGAGATGCAGGCCGAGGTTGCGGTGCAGCGGAGCCGCGACGTCCTCGGGCGCCATGGCGGCCGCCACGCCGACGGAGGCCGCCTCGTTGCCCTTGCAGGTGTAGAACGACCCGGGCAGCTTGCCCTGCTTGTAGAGGACGTGCCCGCGCTCGTCGAGCCGCCGAGTG
This sequence comes from Actinomycetota bacterium, assembly GCA_030774435.1. GTDB lineage: Bacteria > Actinomycetota > Thermoleophilia > Gaiellales > JALYLC01 > JALYLC01. The sequence goes on along the minus strand of JALYLC010000359.1, from coordinate 2,710 downwards.
AGCAGCAGCGAATGCAGGATGCGCAGCAGCGCCTCGCGGTCGAGCCCGAGCGCAGCAGCCGCCTCGACCCCGCCGCCGCCCTCCGCAGTCCGCACGCTCGCAATCGCCATCCCGCCAGCGTAGCGACCGCCGCCAGATCGGGGTCGGGTCCGCACGCATGGGGTCAGACCCCGAACGTGCGCGCCAGACCCCAGGCGTGCGGACCACGGGTGCGAGCTTCGGGGTAAACTGAACGAGCGTTCAGAATTCAGCCAAGCGAGGCCCGCCGTGCCCGGTATCAGTTTCAGCATCAGTGATGAGCAGCGCGATCTTGCGGCGCTGGCGCACGAGTTCGCCGAGCGCGAGTTGCGGCCCATTGCGCGCGCCGTGGACGAGGCCGACATCGAGCCGCAGATCGATATCGTGCACAAGGCGGCGGAGCTCGGCCTGACCGCGTACATGCTCCCCGAGGCCTATGGCGGCGGCGGCATCGAGAGCCTCGTGACCGATTGCCTGATCGTCGAGGAGCTCTCGTGGGGCGACGGCGGCCTGGGCGCGCTCGTGACCTCGGGCGGCTTCTTCGCGGATCCGATCCTCGAGCTCGGCAGCGAGGAGCAGAAGGCGCGGTTGCTCGGGCCCCTGTGCAGTGAGCGGCCGCCGCTCACCGCGCTCGCGACCACCGAGCCCGATCACGGCTCGGACGCCGCCGGCATGACCACGCTCGCGACCCGCGTCGAGGGCGGCTACCGCCTGCGCGGACAGAAGACGTGGGTCTCGAACGGCGGCATCGCCGAGCACTACATCGTGTTCGCCCAGACCGTCCCGGGCTCGCGTTCGCGCGGCATCACCGCCTTCGTGATCGGCCTGCGCGACGAGGGAGTCGCGTTCGGCGAGCCCATGCGCAAGCTGGGCGACCGCGGGATCGTCAACGCCGAGCTGTTCCTGGACGACGTGTTCGTCCCCGACGCCAACCGCATCGGCGCGGAGGGCCAGGGCTTCGTCGGCCTCATGCGCACCTTCGACAAGTCGCGCATCGTGCTGGCGTCGGGCTGCGTGGGGATCGCGCGCGCGGCGTACGAGTACGCCGCGCAGTACGCGCGCGAGCGCATGCAGTTCGGCAAGCCCATCATCGAGCACCAGGCTGTCGGCTTCCGGCTCGCCGACGTGGCGATGCGGATCGACGCCGCGCGCCTCCTGACCTGGCGCGCCGCCGAGGCGTTCGACCGCGGCGAGGACGTCACGGCGCACGCCTCCATGGCCAAGCTGTACGCCTCCGAGGCCTGCATGTTCGCCACCTGGGCGGCCGTGCAGACGCTCGGCGGCTGGGGCTACTCGCGCGAGTACCCGGTCGAGAAGTGGTTCCGCGACGCGAAGCTCGAGGAGATCTGGGAGGGCAGCTCGGACATCCAGCGCCTGATCATCTCGCGGGCGATCGCGCGGGCCGAGCTGTGACGGCTCGGGACCTCGAGCCGCTGTTCGCTCCGCGCTCGGTGGCGGTGCTGGGCGCGTCGACCGATCCCAGCAAGTGGGGCAACTGGCTCGCGCGCAACACGCTGCGCGGCGCCCACCGCCGCCCCGTGCACCTCATCAACCGGCGCGGTGGCGCCATCGACGGCCATCCCCTGCTCGCCAGCCTGGCCGACGCCGGCGGGTCCGTCGAGACCGTGGTCGTGTCGGTCCCCGAGGCCGGCCTCGAGCAGGCCGTCGAGGAGTCGCTCGCGCAGGGCGCGCGCGCGCTGATCGTGATCACCGCCGGGCTGGCCGAGAAGGACGAGGCGGGACGCCTGCGCGAGCGCGCGCTGGTCGAGCGGGTACGCGACGCCGGCGCGGTCATGCTCGGGCCCAACTGCATCGGCGTGTTCGATGCGCTGGCCGAGTTCCACGTCTCGTCCAACGACTACCCGGGCGGCTCGATCGGTCTGATCTCGCAGTCCGGCAATCTCTCGCTGGAGCTCGGCATGTTGCTGGAGCGTTGCGGTCTCGGGCTCTCGCGCTTCGCCTCCATCGGCAACCAGGCCGACGTGCGCCTGCCGGAACTGGTCGAGCACCTGGCCGGACACGAGCCCACCCGCGCGATTGCGATCTATGCCGAGGACGTCTCCGACGGGCGGGAGTTCGTCGAGGCCGCCCGCGTCGCCTCGCGGCAGAAGCCCGTGATCCTGCTCAACAGCGGCCGCTCGGCGGCAGGCGCTCGCGGCGCGGCCTCGCACACCGGCGCGCTCGTCACCAGCGACGCCGTGATCGCCGCCGCCTGCCGCGAGGCGGGCATCGTGCGCGCCGACTCGCCGGGCGAGCTCGTCGACGCCTGCCAGGCCTTCGTGCGCTCCCCGCGAGCGAGCGGGCGCCGCGTCGCCGTGGTCGCCGACGGCGGCGGTCATGGCTCGGTCGCGGCCGATCTCGCGTCGGCGAGCGGGCTCGAGGTGCCGGCCTTCTCCGAGGCGCTGGTGGCGCGCATCGAGCCCCAGCTGGAGCGGGCCGGCAGCGTCGGGAACCCGATCGACATCATCGACGGCGCCTACGGCCTCGCCTCGTTCACCGGCATCGCCCGCGCCTGTCTGGAGTCGGGCGAGGTCGATGCCGTGCTGATCACCGGGTACTACGGGGGCTACGCGCTCTACAGCGACGAATACCGAGAGTCCGAGCCGCGCGAGGCGCTGGCGCTCGCGGCCCTGCAGGCGGAGCTCGATCGCCCGGTCGTCGTGCACTCGATCTTCGCGGAGCAGGTCGGGGG
>JALYLC010000358.1 GCA_030774435.1 Actinomycetota bacterium | reverse complement strand
AGCCACAGCTCCGCGAGGCGCAGGGCGAGCGCGGCGTCGTCGCGCAGGTAGGCGGCGGGCAGCGGAAGCCCGTCCCCCGCCCCCGCCTCGATGCGCTCGCAGCTCGCGCCGGCTTGCTCGGCCAGGGCCACCGCGCTCGCGTAGAGGGCGTCGTCGACGACCCCCACGCAAAGCGCGGCACCGGGGTCGAGCACCGCGAGCTTCTCGGCCAGGATCAACTCCCGCGTCTCGCCGAGCACGCGCTGGTGGTCGAGGCCGACGTTCGTCAGGCCGACCACGCGGGCGTTCACGACTCGCGTGGCGTCATGGCGGCCGCCGAGCCCGGCTTCGACCACACAGGCCTCGACGCCCGCCTCGGCCAGCACCAGGAGCGCCGCCCCGGTCAGCGCCTCGAACTGCGTCGGCCCCTCACCGAGCAAGGCCTCGACGGCGCGTGCGGCCTCCTGCACGCGATCGAGCGCGACCGCGAGCGCCGCTGGGCCCACCGGCCGGCCGTCGATCTGCACGCGCTCGTCCCATCCGATCACGTGGGGGGAGAGGTACGCACCCGTGCGCAGGCCGGAGGCCGTCAGCGCAGCAGCGGCGAAGCGCACGGCCGACGACTTGCCGTTCGTGCCGACGACGTGGATCGCGTCGAGGCCCCCCTGCGGATTGTCCAGCTCCTCCAGCAGCGCGGAGATGCGCTCGAGCCCGAGCCGCATCCCGAACGCGGCGAGGGACTCCAGGTAGCCGTTGGCGGTCACGCGTCGAGGGCGTCGAGGCGCTGGCGCAGCTCGGCCGCCTCACGTTCGAAGCGCTCCAGCTTGTCGCGCTCCTCCTGCACGAGATGCGCGGGCGCGCGTTCCACGAAGCGCGCGTCCGCGAGCTTGCGACGGGCCCGCTCGATCTCGGCCTCGGCCTTTGCGAGCTCCTGCTCGAAGCGCGGCCGCGCATTGTCGGCTCCGCCGGGTGCCAGCACGGTGACCGCCGCACCGCCGACAGGCAGCACGTCGAGCGCTCGCCAGTCTCCGGCTCCGTCCGCAGTCGACGTCGTGACACCCCCGAGCGTCTCGACCAGCGGGACGACCCGCTCGAGTGGCCACCCCCGCAGGGCAAGGGGCGCGCGCGGCGGGAGCTTCGCAACGGTGCGCAGCTGGCGCAACTTCACGATGAAGTCGAAGGCCTGCTCCACGGCCTGCTCGGCCGCGGCGTCGCGTTTCGCCTTCGAGGGGTCGGGCCACGAGCTGCGCGCCAGCACGCCTTCCCCGCCAAGCTCCCCCCAGATCCGCTCGGTCACGTGTGGCAGCACCGGATGAGCCAGGCGGAGGGTGGCGCGAAGCACGTACAGGAGCGTCTGTGAGACGTCGCGCTTGGCTGCAGCATCCTCGCCGTAGAGGCGCGCCTTGGCGGCCTCGAGATACCAGTCGCAGACGTCGTTCCAGATGAAGCGGTAGAGCGCCTTGACCGCGGCCGCGAAGTCGTAGGCATCGAGCGCGGCGGTCACCTCGGCGGCGGCGTCGGCGAGTTGCCCGAGCACCCAGGCGTCCACCTGTTCCACCTGCGCCGGGGCGGGCTCGGCTTCCTCATCGACGTAGAGCAGGATCAAGCGCGCCGCATTCCAGAGCTTGTTGCAGAGCCTGCGGCCCTCCTCGATCGCGCCCTCGGCGAAGCGCACGTCCTGCGTCGAGCTCATCTTGAGCAGGCCGTAGCGGGTCGCGTCAGCGCCGTGCCTCGCGATCAGGTCGAGCGGATCGACGCCGGTGCCGAGCGACTTCGACATGCGCCGGCCATCGGTCGCGAGCACCGTCGGGTGGATGACGACGTCCTGGAACGGCTCGTGTCCGGTGAAGGCGATGCCCATCATCACCATGCGCGCGACCCAGAGGTTGATGATGTCGCGCGCCGTGAACAGCGCGTGGCCGGGATAGAACGCGCGATAGCGCGGCGTCTCCTCCGGCCAGCCGAGCGTCGCGAACGGCCACAGCGCCGAGGAGAACCAGGTGTCGAGCACATCGGGATCGCGCTCGAGCTCCCCCGAGCCGCAGGCCGGGCACTGTTCGGGGGGCTCGGCCTGCACGATCGTCTCGCCGCAGCTGCAATACCACACCGGCAGCTGGTGCCCCCACCAGAGCTGGCGCGACACGCACCACGGCCTGATCTGCTCCATCCAGTCGAAGAAGATGCGCTCGCGGCTCTTCGGGATGAAGCGCACGCGGCCCTCGCGCACCGCCGCGATGGCGGGCGCGGCCAGCTCCTGCATCTCGCAGAACCACTGCAGCGACACGAGCGGCTCGACGCGGTTGCCCGAGCGCGAGCAGTGCCCGACGCTGTGCCGCCACGGCTGCTCCTCGCGCAGCAGGTCGCGCTCGCGCAGGTCCGAGACGACGAGCTCCTGCGCCTCCTGCGAGGTCAGACCGGCGTAGCGCTCGCCCGCTGCGGCTGTCATGCGGCCGTCGAAGCCGATCACGGCGATCTCCTCGAGGCCGTGGCGGCGCGCGATCTCGAGGTCGTTCGGGTCGTGGCCCGGCGTCACCTTGAGCGCGCCCGTGCCCACCGCGGGATCGACGTGCTCGTCGCCCACGATCGGCACCTCGCGCTCGGCCAGCGGCACGATCGCGCGTTGCCCGATCAGATGCGCGTAGCGCTCGTCGGCCGGGTTGACGGCGACCGCGGTGTCCCCCAGCAGCGTGACCGGCCGCACCGTCGCCACGGTCACGTGGCCGCCGCCGACGAGCGGGTAGTCCACCGAGTAGAGCGTGTCGTCGATCTCGACGTGCTCGACCTCCAGATCGGAGATCGCGGTGTGGCAGACGGTGCACCAGTTGATCATGCGGTTGGCGCGATAGAGGTAGCCACGCCTGTGCAGCTCGACGAACACCTGGATCACGGCGCGCGCGTATTCGGGATCCATCGTGAAGCGCTCGTGCTCGTAGTCGAGCGAGCAGCCGAGCTGCTGGAACTGGTCGATGATCGTCGCGCCCGACTCCTCGCGCCAGTTCCAGACGCGGCGGACGAACTCCTCGCGCCCGAGCTCCTCGCGCGTGAGGTTCACCCGCGCGAGCATCCGCTCGACCACGTTCTGCGTCGCGATTCCCGCATGGTCGGTGCCGCAGATCCAGAGCGCCTTGCGGCCCTGCATGCGGCGCAGCCGGATGATCACGTCCTGCATCGACCCGTTGAGCGCGTGGCCCATGTGCAGCGAGCCCGTCACGTTGGGCGGCGGCACCGCGATCACGAACGGCTCGCCGGGATCGTCCGGCTCGACTGCGAACGCGCGCTCCTTCTGCCAGCGCGCGAACATCGCGGGCTCGACAGCAGCTGCGTCATAACGCGTCTCGGCCTCGAGGCGCTGGCGGGCGGCGGCGTCCATCCGCTCCGTATCTTAGGTCCCGGCCCGCTGGGCGGAGCTTGCTCTCAGGTCCGGATGCGGCGAAGCGCGGCGATCAGCTCGAGGAAGCGCTCTGGCGCGAGGTCGCCGCCCACACCGCCCACGCTCGGGCGCAGGCGGTCGGCGAGATCGCGGGCGAGCAGGTTGCGGGGAGCGGCGTCGAGCGCGTCGCGGCGCTCGAGGAAGCGACGCAGGGTGACCAGCTCGGCCTCGCGCAGGCCGCTCACGTCCCAGGCGGGCAGCTCACCGGACTCGGCCGCCTCGACGGGGTCGGCGGCATGTGCGACGACGGCTGCATCGCGCGGCTCGCGGACCACGAGCGTGCCGGCGGCGAGATCGCCCAGGCGCTGGTTGTTGCGGGTCGCGAAGATCGCGATCGTGCCGACCAGGTAGAGCCCCGGAAGGATGTCGACGAGGCGGAGCACGTTGCGCAACGCACTCCCCCGGAACGTGACCGGCGAGCCGTCGTCGCAGACGACGCGCAGGTTGCTCCAGCGCTTGCCCGGCGTCCGCCCGCCGCCCCGCAGCTCGAACGCCACGGGATAGACGAAGAGCAGGGCGAAGACCGCGACGGCCACGATCGCCGTGGCGGCGTAGCCACCGGCATTGGCCACGACGAGCACGACGATCAGCACGGCGAAGGCGAGGCCCTGCAGCAGGAAGTCCACGAGCAGCGCGACGAAGCGCGACCCGAGGCCGGCCAGCGGCAGCTCGAGCGACACGCCCTCGGGCGTCGCGATCCGCAGCGTCTCCTGCACACCCGCGCTCATGTGCCAAGCCTAATGGGGCTCGATCAGTCCGGCGGGTTCGTCAGGCTGGTCTTCGAGTCGCTGGCGGGTGAGCACTGGCCCAGCCCGAGGTTGCACCTCTACGTCTAGATCGTGCCCCCGCCGGTTGACGAGAAGAGCAAATGGCTGGTGGGATGTCGTGCCGTGAGCACTGATCCATTAGGTCGCTGAGGTTCTTCTCTGACTCGCTGGGATGGTCGAGGGGATGAGAGAGGAGGAGTTGTGATCTTCGTCGGGGATGATTGGGCTGAGGCCCACCACGACGTCTGCGTGCTCGACGAGCAGGGCGAGCGGCTCGCGAAACGCCGGTTGCCGGAAGGGCTTGCCGGAGTCGGGCAGTTGCACGCGCTGCTGGCCGAGCACGCGTCTGAGCCGGCCGAGGTCGTGATCGGCATCGAGACCGACCGCGGCTTGTGGGTCGCGGCGCTGATCGAGGCCGGCTACGTGGTCTACGCGATCAATCCGCTGGCCGCCTGTCGCTACCGCGAGCTGAGGGCCGGTTGTTGTCGCTCTCGGCGTTGCGCTCAACGCT
>JALYLC010000357.1 GCA_030774435.1 Actinomycetota bacterium | reverse complement strand
CTCGAGCGCTGTGTGCGCGAGACCGGGCTGCGAGCGATCCTCGACCCGGCCAACGACTGGTACCTGCGCCGCGAGCCGGTGGCGCCGCGCATCCGCTCGACGCTCGTCGAGCGGCTCGCCGACGTGCACGTGAAGGACATGGCCGGCGAGGCCGTCGTCCCGCTCGGCGAGGGCGAGGTCGACTGGCCGGCGATCCTGGAACGGCTTGGCGAATTCGGCTATAGCGGGACGTTCACGCTCGAACCGCATCTGGAGCGCGATCGCGACGGCGTCGCCCGCTCGATCGAGGCCCTGCGGCAGCTCGCTCGCTGACCGAAAATGCCCCTTGCACGCCCCCGGGCGACGACGTAGGCTCCGCGCTCCGACCGAACCGATGGTCGGCAAGCCGCGCCGCGAGCCAGCTCAGGGAGGCACCATGGAGCATCACGCGCAATCCCTCGACGAGGTCCCCAGGAGAGCGGAAGGCGGCGGTGTCGACCGGCGCCGCTTCTTGGGACAGCTGGCGGCAGCCGGCCTGGTGGCGAGCGGCGCCGAGGCGCTGTTCTCCGGGGCGAGCGCCGAAGCGGCAGTGGCCGCCGGCACGACACTGCGACTCCGCGCCAACTTCGACATCCAGGACACCGACCCGGCGTTCTGGCCGACGCACATCGACGAGTGGGTCGCGCTCAGCTCGATGGAGGGGCTCGTCAGCTTCAAGCCGGGGACCTTCGACAACGTCAAGTGCCTGGCCGAGACGCTCGATCTGTCCAAGGACGGCTTGCGTGTCCATTTCACGCTCAAGAAGGGCGTGGAATTCCAGGGCGGCTACGGCGAGATGACCTCGGATGACGTGAAGTACTCCTACGAGCGCATCGCGGGACTCACCAAGCCCAATCTGCATGCCGTCTACCAGGGTGATTGGGGCGCCCTTCAGCGCGTCAAGACCGAGGGCAAGTACGCGGGCACGATCATCCTCAAGGAAAAGTTCGCGCCGCTCAGTCGCAGCACGATGCCGGCAGGCGCCGGGCTCGTCGTGTCCAAGAAAGCCGTCGAGAAGCTCGGCAAGAAGTTCAAGACGCATCCGATCGGCACGGGCCCGTACGAGTTCACGAGCTGGACGCCGAAGCAGAAGATCGTCATGAACCGGTTCGCCAAGTACGCGGGCTCCAACAAGGCCTTCGTGCGCGGCCCGTTCTTCGAGTCGATCAACATCATCCCGATCGTGAACGACAGCGCCGCCGAGACCGCCCTGCGCGCCGGCGACCTCGACTTCACCGAGATCTCAACGGGGTCGGTGGATCGCCTGAAGGCGGATTCGCGCTTCCAATCGGTCTCGCGCAACACGCTCGACTACCAGTTCCTGGCCATGAACGTGACGGATGCGCTGCTGAAGGACATCAACCTGCGCATGGCGATCCGTAGCGCGATCGATGTGCCAAGCATCATCGAGGCCGCCTACGACGGCAAGTGGACGCGTGCGAACGCGATCATCCCGAAGAACATGGGCCTCGGCTACTGGAAGGAGGCGCCGGCGTACCAACGCGATGTCGACAAGGCCAAGGCCTTCCTGGCCAAGACGGGCCAGAGCAACATCACGCTGTCGCTCGCCACCCAGGACGACGAGGCCGACAAGACCGTCGTGCAAGTGATCCAGTCGAATCTGAAGGACATCGGCGTCACGACCGAGCTGAGGGTCACCGACCCGGCGACCTTCAACGCCATCCCAGGAGCCGGCGGGGGGGGCAAGAACCGGCAACTCGTCTACGGCGGATACGTCACCGAGCCCGATCCGTCGTGGTCGACCGTCTGGTTCACCTGCGCCCAGAACGGCCTCTGGAACTGGGACAACTGGTGCGACAAGGGCGGCTTCGACCGCTTGCACTATGCGGCCATCAAGGAGACCAACCCGGCCAAGCGCCAGAAGCTCTACGAACAGCTGCAGAAGGTCTGGGACGCCGAGGCGAGCATGGTCTGGGTCGCCTATCCGACGAAGTTCTACGCAGGCCGCAAGGGACTGACGCCGGCGCTGCGGCCCGACGGGCACCTGATCCCCTACGCGTTCCGCGCTGCCTGATGCGCTAGGCCTTGCTCGCGTACATCCTCAAGCGCCTCGCCATGACGGCGCTGGTCGTGCTCGTGGTCATGACGTTCCTGGCGGCGCTCGTCCACCTGATCCCGGGCGATCCGGTCAAGACCATCCTCGGCCCGCGTGCCGATCCCGAGCTGTCGAAGATCGTGCGCCACGACATGCAGCTCGACCTCTCGGTGCCGAGGCAGATCTGGAACTTCGTCACCGGCGCCGTTCAGGGCGATCTCGGGGTCGACTTCGTCAGCGACGAGAAGGTCACGCGGCTCGTGTTCAACGCGCTGCCGCACACGATCGTGCTTGCCGTCGCCAGCCTGCTGCTCGCCATGCTGCTGGGCGTCCCCCTCGGCGTGTATGCGGCGACGCACCCGAACACGTGGACCGACCGCATCAGCGGCCTACTCGCGGTGTCGTGCATCACGATCCCGCCCTATGTCGCGGGTCTCTTCCTCGTGCTGCTGTTCGCAGTGCGGTTCCACGCGCTGCCTGCAATCGGCACCGGTGACTTCTCACACCCGCTCGACTACCTCAGGCACCTGATACTGCCCGCCGTCGCGCTCGGCATAACGTGGGTCGGTTACTTCGCGCGGCTCGTGCGCGCCAGCATGCTCGAGGTCCTGAACACCAACTACATCCGTACGGCCACGGCGTTCGGCCTCCACGAGCGGGCGATCTTCTACCGCTACGCGCTCCGCAATGCGATCATCCCGACGATCGCGGTGCTCGGCGTCGGTCTCGGCAACCTCATGGGGTACGCGATCTTCGTCGAGGTGATCTTCGCCCGCCCGGGCCTCGGCACCCTCATCTACGACTCGATCGAGTCGCGCAACTACCCGATCGTTCGTGGCGGCGTGCTCGTCGTGGCGATCCTGTTCGTGCTCGCCAACCTGCTCGCCGACCTCTCGTACCGCTTCCTCGACCCCCGCATCCGCGTGGAGCAGGGCGGCTGATGGCCGTCCCCGTCGAAGCGCCACGCGCCGGGGTCACGCTCGAAGGCGTCGGCGCGCGACTCGCACTCGCGCGGGAGGTGGTGCGGAGACCAGCCGGGGCGTTCGGCCTCGCCGTGGTCGGAATCCTGCTGGTGGCGGCGCTCATCCCGGGCCTGCTCGCGCCCTACGGGGCGGATGCGCAGGACATCCCGGCGCGCCTTCAGGGGCCATCGCTCGACCACCTCCTCGGCACGGACGAGATCGGCCGCGACCTCTTCTCGCGGCTCATCTTCAGCTGTCGCATCGAGCTGGGGGTTGCCTTCCCCGCCGTGCTGGGCGCGCTCGTCGCAGGCCTCGTGCTCGGCGTACTGGCCGGCTACGTGGGCGGCTGGCTCGACAACGCACTGATCGTCGTGATGGACTCGCTGCAGGCGTTCCCGGCGGTCGTCCTGGCGCTCGTCCTGCTCTCCCTGCTCGGCTCCTCGCTGGCGAACGTGATCCTCGTCATCGCCGTCGCGTTCACCCCGAACTACGCGCGCGTCAGCAGAGCGCTCGTGCTGGCGCTGAAGCAGAACCAGTTCGTCGAGGCGGAGCGTGCGCTCGGCGCAAGCCCGGTCCGCCTCGTGCTCGTGCATGTCGTGCCAAATATCCTCGCGCCGCTCTTCATCCTCCTTGCGATGGACCTGCCGAGCGCGATCACGACCGAGGCAGGACTCTCCTTTCTCGGCATCGGCGTGCAACCACCGACGCCTTCCTGGGGCGTCATGCTCTCATCGGGCTTCGCCCGGGTCCAGGACTCGCCCTGGGGCGTGCTCACGCCCGGGCTTGCGCTCATGATCGCCACGCTCGGATTCACGTTGCTCGGCGAGACGCTGCGCGACGTGTTCGACCCACGACTCTCGGGTGTGCGGCGATGGCGGCGCACGTAGGAGGCGAACAACTGCTGGAGGTAGCCGACCTCGAGGTCGGCTACCACGTGCGCAGTGGCGTGCTGCGCGCGCTGACGGGTGTCAGCTTCACCGTGAGCTCGCGCGAGATCGTCGGCGTCGTTGGCGAGTCGGGATGCGGCAAGTCGACACTCGCCTCCACCCTGCTCCGCCTGCTGCCGCCGAACGGCGAGATCCGGGGCGGCAGCGTGATCTTCCGCGATCGGGATCTGCGCGCGCTGGCCACCGACGAGCTGCGCGATCTGCGCGGCCGCGAGATCGCGATGATCTTCCAGGATCCGCTCACGAGCCTGAATCCGACGTTCACAGTCGGGCGTCAGATGATCGACGTACAGCGCGCCCACCTCAAGGGCAGCCGCGGCGCGCTGCGCCGGCGCGCGCTGGAACTGCTCGAGCAGGTCGGCATCCCCGACGCCTCCGAGCGCCTGGACGATTACCCGCACCAGTTCTCGGGCGGCATGCGGCAGCGAATAATGATCGCCATGGCGCTGCTGCTCGAGCCGGCACTCCTGATCGCGGACGAGCCGACGAGCGCACTCGATGTCACGCTCGAGGCGCAGATCGTCGAGCTCCTGCGGCGGCTCCGGGACAGCCACGGCACCGCCATTCTGTTCGTCTCGCACGACCTCGGTGTGATCTCGCAACTGTGCGACCGGGTCGTCGTCATGTACGCAGGCCGCGCTGTCGAGCAGGGGCCGGTCGACCAGATCTTCCACGCGCCACGCCACCCCTACACGCAGGCGCTCCTGGCCGCCGTGCCGTCCGCGCGTCATCGCGGCGAGCGACTTGCGACGATCCCGGGCCGCGTGCCCAGCCTGTCCGCCTTGCCATCGGGCTGTGCCTTCCACCCACGCTGCCCGCATGCCCAAGACGTGTGCGTGCGCGACGCGCCGCGCGACCTCAGACTGCCCGACGGCGGCCGGGTGCAGTGTCACATCTACGACGAGTCCAGCGGCTACCCGCGCGAGAAGGTCGCGAGCGGCGGTGTGGTCACGGCGCGCGTCGTGGCCGCGCGCACGGCCTCTGCGGTCGGCGCGGACACCAGCACGCCGGCAACACCCGCCGTCGGCGAGGCGCTCGTGCGCATCGAGGGGTTGCGCACGTACTTCGACGATAGCGGCGGTCTCCTGGCCCGCCTCACGGGCGCCCGCCGCCCGCCCGTGCGCGCCGTCGACGAGGTCGACCTCGAGCTGCGCCGCGGCGAGGTCGTCGGCCTGGTGGGCGAGTCCGGCTCCGGCAAGACCACACTCGGGAGGGCGATCCTGGGCCTCGCGCCTGCCACGGCCGGCCGCATCGTGTTCGACGGGCAGGACGTCGCGGGACTCTCGCGCCGGCGCTTGCGGCGCCTGCGCCGCCGCGCCCAGATGGTCTTCCAGGATCCGTACTCGAGCCTCAGCCCGCGACTGCGCGTCTCCTACCTGCTCCAGGAGCCGTACCGCATCAACCGAGTCGCGGAGAGCGAGCAGCGCTCCGTCGACGAGTTGCTCGCGATGGTCGAGCTCTCGTCCGAGCAGTCGAGCAAGTACCCGCACGAGCTCTCGGGCGGCCAGGCGCGGAGGGTCGGGATTGCCCGTGCGCTAGCGCTCAATCCCGAGTTCCTCGTCGCAGACGAGCCGACGAGTGGCCTTGACGTCTCGGCCGCGGCGGCCATCCTCAACCTGATGAAGGACCTCGGGCGCCGGCTCGGACTGACCTACCTCGTGATCACGCACAACCTCGGCGTCGTCGGCTACATCGCCGACCGCATCGCTGTCATGTATCTCGGCCAGATCGTCGAGATCGGACCCGGCGATCGCGTGCTGCACGCGCCGGCTCACCCCTACACCGTCGGCCTGCTGTCGGCGCTCTCGGAGCCCGATCCGAGCCGCGCCGGCCGCCGGCACCGCCTGCTGCTGCCCGGCGAGATCCCGAGTCCTCGCAACCCACCGCCGGCGTGCCGCTTCCACACGCGCTGCCCATTTGCCACCGACATCTGCCACGAGCTGGCACCGCCACTCGAGCCGATCGAAGCCGACCACGCCGTCGCCTGCCACCACTGGCGACGGGTGCGCGAGTCTGCGGCCGCGTCGACGAGCGCGCTCGCTGTGGCAGGCCCGTAGGAGAGAGGAGCCCGATGCGGATCCGCACCGATTTCGCGCGCCGCGTCCGCACGATCGCGAACACCTGGATCACGCTTGCCGACGGCACCCGCCTGGCAGCCCGCATCTGGCTGCCCGACGACGCCGAGGCGGACCCGGTGCCAGCGATCCTGGAATACATCCCGTACCGCAAGGACGACGGCACGGCCCCGCGCGACGCGATCATGCACCCCTGGTTCGCCGGCCACGGCTATGCGGCGGTGCGCGTCGACCAGCGCGGATCCGGCGACTCCGACGGCGTGCTGCTGGACGAGTACCTGCCGCAGGAACAGGACGATGCGCTCGAGGTGCTCGCGTGGCTCGCGGCGCAGCCGTGGTGCACCGGTCGCGTCGGCATCATCGGCAAGTCCTGGGGCGGCTTCAACGGCCTGCAGATCGCGGCGCGGCGCCCTCCCGAGCTCGGCGCGGTGATCTCGGTCTGCTCGACCGACGACCGCTATGCGACCGATGTCCACTACATGGGCGGCTGCCTGCTCGGCGCCGACATGCTGCCGTGGGCGTCGACGATGCTCGCCTTCAATGCGCGCCCGCCGGATCCCGCCTTCGTCGGCGAGCGCTGGCGGGAGCTCTGGCTCGAACGGCTCGAGGGGACGCCGCCGTTCGCACAGGCCTGGATCGCGCACCAGCGCCGCGACGCGTTCTGGAAGCACGGCTCGGTGTGCGAGGACTTCGGCGCAATCCAGGTGCCCGTGTACATGGTGGGCGGGTGGCAGGATGCCTACACGGACGCCGTGTTCCGCTTCCTCGCCGGCTACGGCGGGCAGTCCAAGGGGCTCGTCGGCCCGTGGGGTCACCTCTATCCGCAGTCGGGCGCGCCCGGCCCGGCGATCGGATTCCTCCAGGAATGCCTGCGCTTCTGGGATCACTGCCTCAAGGCGGAGCAGAACGGCGTGCTCGATGAGCCCGGCCTGCGCGTGTTCATGCAGGACTGGGTCGATCCGACCGCAGGGCGGCACACGGAACGCCCCGGGCGCTGGGTCGCCGAGCCCGGCTGGCCGCCGCGCGACCCGTCGCCGCGCTCCCTGCACCTGCACGCCGACGGCGCTCTCGGCGACCAGGCCGGCGACGAGGCCGAGCTCACGCTCGCCGGCTCGCAGCTGACCGGCCTGTACTCCGGGCCGTGGTGCGGCTGGGGCGCTCCCGGCGACGATCCGGGCGACCAGCGAGCCGAGGATGGCCGCTCGCTCTGCTTCACCTCGGAGCCGCTGGAGGAGCGGATGGAGATCCTGGGCTTCCCCGAGGCGCAGCTCACGCTGGCCTCGGACCGGCCGCTCGCCCTGTGCGCGGTGCGGCTGTGCGACGTCGCGCCCTCGGGCTCGTCGCTGCTCGTGACTCGCGGCCTCCTCAACCTCACGCACCGCGACTCGCACGAATCGCCCGAGCCGCTCGAGCCGGGACAGCGCTACGAGGTCGTGGTGCGACTGGGAGCGATCGCGCACGCCTTCGCGCCCGGGCATCGCATCCGCGTGGCCGTCTCGCCCACGTACTGGCCGTTCGCCTGGCCCAGCCCCGAGCCGGTCACGCTCACGCTCATCGGGGGCGCCGCGAGCCGGCTCCAGCTCCCGGTGCGCGCGCCGCGCGCCGAAGACAACGCCCTGCCGCCGTTCGAGGAGCCGGAGATCTCGGCCCCGCTGACCACCGAGCGCATCGGCAGCGGGCTCGGTCAGGGCCGGCAGCTCACGCACGATCTCGCGAGCGGACAGGCACTGTTGACCGTGCGCACCGAGCACAACGGCGCTTACCGGCTGGCGGAGGCCGACCTGGAGATCGACGAGACCGCCGTCGACACCTACGGCATCGTCGAGGGCGACCCGCTCTCGGCCTCGGTGCGCTGTGACTGGTCGATCGCGCTTGGCCGTGACAATTGGCGCACGCGCATCGAGACATCCAGCGCGCTCACGGCGGATGCGACGTCGTTCCTGCTGACCGACACGGTCGAGGCCTACGAGGGCGAGCAGCGCGTGTTCGCGAAGACCTGGTCGGTCGCGATCCCGCGCGACCTCGTGTGAGAGGTCCCGGCTACAGGAGCATCCGCGGCGCGGACTCGATCCAGCGCCGCACGAAGACCGGGGAGTCGTTCTGCAGCACCTCGACCGTGAGCGTGATGTGGAACTGCTCGGCCGTGGCCTGGATCGTCAGGTCGGATGTCGATGTGGTCGTCCCGGACGGGCGCACGATTCGCGCCCGGTGGCGCCCGAAGGCCGAGGCGCGGGCGGGGTCGTCGCGATCGACGCGCATGGTTCCGGCGAACGAGCGCCGCACGAGCGTCGTGTCGTTCACGCGAACGTCGCCCTCGGTGGCGATCTCGACCTCGGCTCGGCCGCTCAGCGCGTCCCGCGAGACCCGCCACGTGGGCGGCTCCGCGGCGCTCGCGTGACGCTCGACGACCACCGGCGACGGCCGGAAGGCGGGCGGCGGCGTACTGCCGCGCGCCGGTACGAGCGGAAGTACGAGGCGCGAGGGTGTTCCAGCGCCGCGCAACACCTCGCTCGTGGCTGGCTCCGGCGTCGGCCACACGTTCGGCCAGTCGGCGTTGGCGACACTGACGCGCATCCGGTGGCCGCGGCGGAAGACCCAGCCGGTCGTGTCGAGGTCGACCGCGAGCACGGCGCTCTCGCCGGGCTCGAGCGGCCTCGGCTCGCGCACCGAGTCCCGTCGCGTGACGTTGAGCATGCCCTTCGCCACGAGGTGCGAGGTGCCGTCGGGGCGAACGTCTGCGAGGCTGACGCAGAAGCCGATCACGCGCGCCGAGGAGGTCACGTGCAACTCCGCGCGCGGCCGCCCCAGCACGTGGACGTCCTCCTCGAGGGGCGGCGTCGTGTACGTGAGCGACAGTGCCTCGTCGGGACGCTGGTCGCCGGGCAGGCCGAAGTGGATGCCGCCCGACCAGAGACCCGCCGTCACGCCGACCGTGGGGTCGTAGCGGAGCTCGTCGGCGCCGTCGCTCCCCAACTCGTCTCCAAGCGCGCCGTTCTCGCCCAGGTGCAGCACGCGCTCCGACGCGCCGGGCGCCGGCCAGGCCGTCTCGGCGCGCCAGTTGCCGGCGGAGTCCAGGCGATCGACCACCGGCGCCTCGCCCTCCTGCATGAACACCACAACGGGCGGCTCGTCCATCACGCCGTTCTCCTCGCCGCCGCACCAGTGGTCGAGCCAGCGAACCACCTCGTGCAGGTGGTCGATGCGCGGGCCGGGCACCGCGACGTCGGGCGGCCGGTGGTCCCATGGACCGACCAGCACTTTCTTCGGGCACTGCAGCCGTGAGAACAGGCGCAGCGGCGGGTTCGGATAGCCGTCGCGCCAGCCGCCGATCAGGAACGCCGGGCAGCGCACTCGCTCCACGGCACGTCCGACCGAGCCGTTGGCCCAGTAGTCGGAGTCGACCTGATGGCGGAACCACTCGAGCAGGTAGGGCTCGTTGCCAGCGAGGTGCTCTTGCCACACCTCCGCCCAGTCGTCCGACCACTCGGGATACGGCGGCAAGGCATTCCAGGCGACCATCATGTTGCCGTAGGACGTGACGTCGTAGTACTTGCGCATCAGTCCGCCGCGGAAGTGGCAATCGTCGGTGTAGCGGTCGTCGGTGAAGTACATCGGGATGATGCTCGTCAGGT
>JALYLC010000356.1 GCA_030774435.1 Actinomycetota bacterium | reverse complement strand
TCGGCGATCAGGCCCTGCGCGTTCAGCAGCACCGCCTCGTCGGCGCCCTGCCGGCGCGCCTCGATCGAGGCCAGCACGCTCGTGAGGTAGTTGAGGCTCTTGATCTGCGGCGGCAGCGCGTCATGGGCGCTGCGGCGCAGGCTGGAGGTGACGAGCCGCACGCCGTCGCGGTAGCGCTCCGGCGGGTAGAGCTTCAGCGGCGCGGCGATCACGATCAGGCTCGCGCGCGGGCAGGTGTGGGGCGAGACGCCGAGCGCGCCGATGCCTCGCGTGACGACGAGCCGCAGATAGCCCTCGTCCAGCCCGGCGCGGTCCGCCGCCTCGAGGCAGAGCGCCGCGATCTCGCCGCGGCCGGCCGGCAGGTCGAGCACGATCGCCCGAGCGGAGGCTTCGAGGCGATCGAGGTGCTCCTCGAGCAGGAACGGCCGGCCGGCGTAGACGCGGATGCCCTCGAACACCCCGTCGCCGTAGAGCAGGCCGTGGTCGAGCACGGAGATCCTGGCCTCCTCTGCAGGCGTCCACTTCCCATCGACGTACGCGATCACGACCTCACCTCCACAGAGACTAGACAGAATCTAGTGACTATACGATGTAAAGTATCTCCATGTCCACGTATCCCGACGACTGCCCGGTCGCGGCGACGCTCGATGCGGTCGGCGATCGCTGGACGCTCCTGATCGTTCGCGACCTGCTGCGGGGCATCACGCGCTACGGCGATCTGGCGCGCTCGCTGGAGCCCATCGCCCCCAATTTGCTCGCCGGACGGCTTAGGCGTCTCGAGGACCTCGGTCTCGTCACGCGCGAGCGCTACAGCGAGCGCCCGCTGCGCGCGAGCTACGCGCTGACGGACAGCGGACGGGCGCTGGCGCCCGTGATCGTCACGCTGGGGCGCTTCGGGATCGACCGGCTCGGCAGGGCCGAGCCCGACTACCTCGCCGCCCACGTCGGCTGCCGAGGCCGCGTGCCCCCGACCGCGTGGCGCTGCCTCCGCTGCGGCGACGACGTCACCGCGGGCGAGCTGGAGCTGCTGCCGCCGGCGGAGATCGCGCCGCCGCTCGCACCCGTCGCTCCTGAGTAGACTCGGCGCGATGAGGATCCTGCTCGTCGGCTCGGGCGGGCGGGAGCACGCGCTTGCGCAGGCGCTCGCCGCGAGCCCCACCTGTCGCGAATTGCACTGCGCCCCCGGCAACCCCGGCATCGCGCGCATCGCAACCTGCCACGACGTCGCCGTCGACGACATCGGAGGCATCGTCGCGCTCGCTCATCACCTCGACGTCGGGCTGGTCGTGATCGGGCCGGAGCTGCCGCTCGTGCTGGGCCTGGGCGACGCGCTGCGTCGCGCGCGCATCCCGGTCTTCGGCCCGTCGTCCGGCGCTGCGCTCGTCGAGGGCTCCAAGGCCTTCTCGAAGAAGCTGATGCAGGCGGCCGGGGTGCCCACCGCGCGCGCCATGACGTGTACGGACGTTGCATCCGCGTGCGACGCCGTCGATGAGCTCGGGGGCGCGTGCGTGGTCAAGGCCGACGGGCTCGCGGCCGGCAAGGGCGTCTCCGTCTGCCCTGACCGCGCCTCGGCACTCGAGGCGATCGTGGCCTGCCTCGTCGGGGGCGCGTTCGGCGAGGCCGGGCGCACGGTCGTCGTCGAGGAGCTGCTCGTCGGCGACGAGGTCTCGCTGCTGGCGCTCTGCCACGGCCATGCGGCCCGGCCGCTCGCCGCCGCCCAGGATTTCAAGCGCATCGGCGATGGCGACAGCGGGCCGAACACCGGTGGCATGGGCGCCTACTCGCCCGTCCCGTGGTTCGACGACGCAGCGACCGCCGACGCCGCGCGGCTCGTGCACGAGCCGCTGCTGGCCGAGCTCGCGCGACGCGGCATCCCGTTCTCGGGATGCCTCTACGCGGGTCTCATGCTGACCGCCGACGGGCCGCGAGTGCTGGAGTACAACGTGCGCTTCGGCGATCCCGAGACGCAAGCGCTCGTGGCGCGGCTCGACGGCGACCTCGCCGCGGCGCTCGCGGCGATCGCGCACGGGGCGCCCGACGACGTCGACCTCGGCGTACGCGACGAGGCGGCCGTGACGTTCGTGCTTGCAACGCGCGGCTATCCGGAGGCGCCGATCACGGGCCAGCCGATCGAGGGCATCAAGCGCGCCGAGGCGCTCGCCGGCGTCAGCGTGCAGCAGGCCGGCACGGCCATGCGAGACGGCCGCCTCGAGGTCGCGGGCGGCCGCGTGCTCAGCGTGACGGCGACGGCGCCGACGCTCCACCTCGCGCGCGAGCGAGCCATGGCGGGCGCGCTGGAGATCGAATTCGACGGGAAGCAGGTGCGCAGCGACATCGCGTTGCGCGCAGCCCAGGAGGAAGCACGTGTCTGACATCCCCAGCCCGACCCCCTCGCCGGCCGAGATGGAGGAGTTGTTTCCCGGCGTCGAGTCCGAGGGCCCGCTGGTCGGGATCCTCATGGGATCGGAGTCCGACCGCCCGGTGATGGAGAAGGCCTGCGCCGAGCTGGATGCGCGCGCGCTCTCGTACGAGCTGCGCGTGATCTCGGCCCATCGCAATCCCAAGGAGGTCGCCGAGTATGCCGAGAAGGCATCCGTGCGCGGCATCCGGGTGCTGATCTGCGGTGCCGGCATGGCGGCCGCGCTGCCCGGTGTCGTGGCCGCCTACACGGAGCTTCCGGTGATCGGCGTGCCGATCGCCTCGGGCGGCTTGGGCGGCATGGACGCGTTGCTGGCGATCTCGCAGATGCCCCCGGGCGTCCCCGTCGGCTGCATGGCGATCGGCGGCGCGCGCAACGCGGCGATCTTCGCGGCGCGCATCCTCGCACAGGGCGGCACGCCCGTCGTGGACGGGGAATGAGCGCGTTCGGGACTCCCGAGGAGGCGGCGCGGGCGATCGCGCTGGCCGGTGAGCGCGCCGCTGCGTTCCGGCGCGACGCGAGCGACCTGCCTGCGGCCGTTGTGCTCACGGACGAGGAGCGGGAGCGCTATCGCACCCCGATGCCGCGCAGCGGCGCCGGGCTCGAAGCCGTGATCGAGCGCGTTGCGAGCGAGGTGCTGCCGCGTTCGCTCTCGCATTCCCATGCGCGCTCGTTCCCGTTCATCGACGGCTCGGGGCTCGAGGCCGGTGTCGCGGCGGCCGTCCTCGCGGCTGCCCTCGACGCCAACCTCGGTGGCGGCGCCGCGGCTGCGTCCGAGGTCGAGGACGTCGCCTGGCGCTGGCTGGCCGAGCTGATCGGGTTCCCGGCGGGGATCGGTCACTTCACCAGTGGCGGCACGCACGCCAATCTCACGGGCCTGGCGTGTGCCCGCGCACGCGCGCTGCCGGCTGCGCGCGAGTACGGCGTGGCCCCGGGCTCCGCCGCGGTCTACGCCTCCGAGCAGGCGCACAACTCGATTGCGCGCGCCTGCGATGTGCTCGGGCTCGGCCGCCGAGCGCTTCGCCCGATCCGCACCGACAGCGCGTTTCGCGTGCGCCCCGACGAGCTGGCGCGCGCGATCGAGACCGATCGCGCGGCCGGCGTGATCCCCGTGGCCGTGGTGGGAGC
>JALYLC010000355.1 GCA_030774435.1 Actinomycetota bacterium | reverse complement strand
GAGCTGAACCGGTCGCTCGCGCGGCGCGTCGCATGGTGCGAAGCGATCACGGGGTCACCGCGCGGTGGCCGAACATAGACCGGTATTCCCGTGGCGACGTCCCGATGTGTCGGTGGAACGCCGCTCGAACAGAGGCCGGGGCGCCGAGCCCAGTCAGCCGGCCGATGTTCTCGACAGGCTCGGTCGTCGTTTCCAGCAACTCGCGCGCTCGATCGATGCGTGCGTCGGCGAGCCATCGCATCGGAGGCACTCCGGTCTCCTCACGAAACCGACGGGTGAGCGTTCGTCGCGACATGTGCGCGCGTCTCGCGAGCGTGTCGAGGTCATGCGGAAGTGTCAGGTTGTCCAGCATCCAGTCGCGAAGCGGATCCAGCTGGTCGCTGCTCGCCTCAGGGCGCAGCCGTTCGACGAACTGGGCCTGCCCTCCCCGTCGTTGTGGTGGGGCCACGAGCGCACGTGCCCGGGTGTTGGCGGCGGCAGCGCCGTGATCGCGCCGGATGAGATGGAGGCACAGATCGATCCCCGTCGTGACGCCCGCGGACGTCAGGATGTCGTCGTCGTCCACGAACAGGCGGTTCGGCAACACCTCGACTCGCGGGTAGCGGCGCTGCAGTTCGTCGGTCCATCGCCAGTGGGTTGTCGCGGGACGTCCGTCGAGGAGCCCGGCCGCGGCCAGGGCGAACGCTCCCGTGCAGATCGACACGAGACGGGCGCCGCGGGCGTACGCGGCCTGTATGACGTCGAGGACCGCCGGGGAGACAGCGGCGTCGACGTCCTCGTACCCCGGGACGATCACGGTCTCCGCTCGGTCGAGGCCCTCGAGCCCGGCCGACGTGTTGATGACGAACCCGGATCCGGGGACTGGGGCCACGCGGTCTTCCGCACACGCCGTCAGCTCGTAGTGGGGATCGCGGCCGAAGACCTGCGTCGCGGTCCCGAATTCAAGCGGGATCACTGCCGGCAACGCGAGCACGGCAACCCTGTGAGGACGCGCCGGCTCCATGGCCCGATGTTAGCGATAGATGGCGTTTGGGCCACTGTTGACCTTGCACGCGCGGAACTACGTTTTGGGCATGGACGACATCCTCGCGCTCCCTACAGGGCCGCTCGTGGACGCGAGCCTTGCGCTGGCTCGGGCGACGGAGAGCCCGCCGATCGTGGACCACAGCATCCGGACCTTCCTCTTCGCGCGCCTGCTTGCCGACCATGAGGGCTGCTTGAACGACGCGGCCTACGACGAGGACCTGCTGTTCGCCGCGACCGTGATGCACGATCTGGGACTCGGCGAGCGCGCCCGCGGACACGCTCGCTTCGAGGTCGAGGGAGCCGACCTCGCTGCTGCGGTGCTGAGGGAGCACGGTGTTGGGAATGCCGACGTCGACCGCGTTTGGGAGGCCATCGCGCTGCATTCGTCCCACGGTCTCGCCGAACGCCGCGGTCTCCTGACGTACCTCACCTACAAGGGCGTGTTCATCGACGCCGGCCGACTCGCAGGTCCGGTGGCCGATGGACTGCGAGAGGAGGTGCTCAATGCGTACCCCAAACCCGCTGACGGGCCGTACATCCTGGACGCGATCATCGCGCACGCAAACCGGTCTCCGGCAGCGGCGCCTCCCGGTTCGCTCGCAGCGCATCTGCTCCTCCGTCATCTGACGGAAGACGCCGAATGACCATCACGCTGGACGACGCGCAGGGGATGATCGAGCGAGCCCGCGCGCACGCGGCCGGGATCGACGTGCCGATGAACATCGCGGTCATCGACGGCGGCGGGCATCTGCTCGCGTTCGCGCGCATGGACGGCGCGATCCTCGGCTCGATCGACATCGCCCTCGCAAAGGCCAAGACCTCGATCCTCTTCAACGGCCCGAGCGAGAATCTGTGGGAGTTCTGCAAGCCCGGCGGCCCCGCGCCGGCGACCGAGCTCACCAACGGCGGCCTGATCCCCTACGCAGGCGGCGTGGCGCTGAACGACGACGGCGGAGCGCTGATCGGCGCGATCGGGGTCTCTGGAGGACTGCCTGACCAAGACGGAGAGGTCGCCCGCGCGGCGATCGGAAAGGACGAGCAGTGAAGAAGATCCTGATCACGGGCGCCGGCTCGGGCCTCGGCCGTGGTACCGCGCTGGGCCTCGCGGAGGCCGGCCACGACGTCATCGCGACGACCCAGATCTGGCCGCAGGTCACCGAGCTGCGCCGCCACGTGGCCGACCTCGGCCTGCAGGACCGCATCACCGTCGACAAGCTCGACGTCCTCGACGCCCGCGACGTCATGGCGGCGGCGACGTGGGACTTCGACACGTTCGTCAGCAACGCTGGCTATGCCGAGAGCGGACCGATGGCGGAGATCCCGGTCGAGCTCGTCCGCCGCACCTTCGAGACCAACGTCTTCTCTAACCTCGAGCTCACGCAGCACGTTGTCCGCAAGTTCGTCGACGAGCAGATCGCCGGGCGCATCATCTTCGTCAGCTCGATGGGCGGCATGCTCACCGCCTACGGCCTCGGTGCCTACTGCGCCAGCAAGCACGCGCTGGAGGGAATCGCTGCCAGCCTGCGCGACGAGCTCGCGCCGACGGGCATCACGGTCCAGACGATCAATCCCGGCGCCTACGAGACGGGTTTCAACGACCGCATCGCCGAGACGACCTACCGGTGGCATGACGACGCCGTGAACTTCACGCGCGAAGCCGACATCCGGGCGACCTTCGACGAGATCATGCAGGGCCAGTTCGACCCACAGGAGATGATCGACCACATGGTGGCGGTCATCGGCACGGACGACGGCAAGTACCGCAACGTCTGGCCGCCGGCAACCGAGGAGCTGATCAAGCAGGTGCAGGAGAGCGCATGGACGCGCCCGGTGCGACCACCGTCGAGCGCGAGCGCGACGCCGTCCTGACGAGCAGAGGCGGAGAGATTCGAACCCTCGAGCCGCTTGCGCGACGGCAACGACCGGCGTGCGGCCGCTGCAGGGCAACCAGCTCACTGAGCCGGGCTGGCTTCGGCGGAGCCTGAATTACAAACTCCTTCCGCTGTCGGCCGTCCAGGCGATAGACGGCCACCCACCGCGACCCTCGCTGATAGACCCCGGGATGCGAGGTCCTTCTCAACGCCTTGGAGTGTTGCCCTGTTGCCCGGGGTGTTGCCATCGGGCAAGGACATCAGGAGGAGCGAGAAATCGCCCGTTTGCAGGCGATTTGCCGCAACGCGTGGAGCGCGCCCGAGAGGATTCGAACCTCTGACCTTCGGTTCCGTAGACCGCGGCGGACGCGCTGTATTTGGCTCTACAGAGCCAAATTAGCGTCGTTGGCGCGCCAAAAATGCGCCAGAAAATCGACCGCCGCAACTGGACGAGCGGCAACTGGCGGCCGAGGACGCGGCTGTGGTGCGCCCCGGCAGAAGCTCTCAGGCGTACCGGCAGCGACGGGTGTTCCGCGCGGGAAGCGAGCGCGCGGTCGGCGCCGACTCAGATGACCGCGTCTCGTCCGTTGCGGACGTGCGGTGCGCCCGCGCAGAGACTTCCGCTTACCGCTCGAGAGCATCCGGATCGGAGCGTCCCTTTCCCACCCGAAGCGGGCGTGAGCGCTGAGCGTCGTAGTGGGGTCCTGGGTTGGGTGGTAACGGGTCCTCGTGGTGGTCGAGGAGGTCCGGCTGCCCGAGGGCAGCCCGCCGAGGTGGCGGGTGTGCGCGAACCGTGTGCGACGTGAGACCATCTGATACGCGCGGCGCGGACGGCTGCCGCGCATTCACACGGTCATGGGTCAGGCAGCCACAGAAGTCTCGGCGTTTGGGGTGCCGGCGGGCACGGTCACGCTCCTGCTGACCGATGTCGAGGGCTCCACGCGGCTGTGGGAGAACGCGCCAACCGCCATGCCCGAGGCGATCGCGCGCCACTACGGCATCCTCGACGAGGCGATCGCGAGTCACGGCGGTATGCGGCCGGTCGAGCAGGGCGGGGGCGACAGCGTGGTGGCGGCGTTCACCCGCGCTCGCGACGCGGTCGCGGCGGCGCTGGACGCGCAGCGAGCCGTGCTCGCGGAGGACTGGCCCGATGGCGCTCAGCTGCGCGTGCGTATGGCGCTCCACACCGGCGACGCGCAGTTGCGCGACGAGGGCAATTACTTCGGCGCCGCGGTGATCCGGTGCGCTCGGCTGCGGGCGGTCGCCCACGGCGGTCAGGTGCTGCTCTCGGGCGCGACGGCCGAGCTCGTGGCCGACCACCTTCCCGACGGCGCCGATCTCGTCAATCTCGGCGTGCATCGCCTGCGCGATCTCGGCCGCGCTGAGCGCGTGTTCGCGCTCGGTCATCCCGACCTTCCCGGCGGTGTGCCGCCACCCCGCTCGCTCGATGAGCTGCCCAACAACCTCCCGATCCAGTTGACGAGCTTCGTCGGGCGCGGCCGCGAGCTCGTCGAGCTAGACGAGCTCCTCGCCTCGACGCGCCTGCTGACCCTCGCCGGCGCGGGCGGCTGCGGCAAAACGCGGCTCGCGCTGCAGCTCGCCGCCGACGCGCTGGACCACTACCCCGGCGGCGCCTGGTGGCTGGAGCTCGCGCCGCTCACAGACCCCGCGCTCGTCGAGTCCGCGCTGGCGACGATGGTCGGCGTGCGTCCCCTGCCGGGCCAGACGCCGGTCGAAGCGGCGGTCTTCCACCTCGCCGCCCAGCGGGCGCTCGTGCTGCTGGACAACTGTGAGCATGTCCTCGAGCCGTGCAGGCAGCTTGCCGACGCGCTGCTGCATGGCTGCCCGGACATCACCGTGGTGGCGACCAGCCGTGAGCCGCTCGGGCTGGGCGGCGAGACGACCTGGCGCGTGCCGTCGCTGTCGCTGCCGCCCGAACGGGCACCCGAAGCGCTTCAGTCGCTGGGGGACTCCGACGCCGTGCGCCTGTTCATCGAGCGCGCCGTCAAGGTCCGGCCGAACTTCGCGGTCACCAACGAGAGCGCGCCTCACGTCGCCCAGATTTGCCAGCACCTCGACGGCATCCCGCTCGCGATCGAGCTGCGGCCGCGCGCGTGCGTGTCCTGTCGATCGAGCGCATCGCCGCGGGGCTCGCCGACCGATTCCGCCTGCTCACCGGCGGCGAGCGGGGCGCGCTGCCTCGTCTGCAGACGCTGCGCGCGTCGGTCGACTGGAGCCACGAGCTGCTCGACCAGCCCGAACGTACGCTGCTGCGTCGGCTCGGCGTGTTCCAGGGCGGCTTCACGCTCGACGCCTGCGAGGCGGTGTGCGCAGACGACGAGCTCGACCGCTACGCGATCCTCGACCTGCTCACCTCGCTCGTCGACAAGTCGCTCGTACTCGTCGAGGAGCGCGAGTCACTGAGCCGCTACGCGCTGCTGGAGACGGTTCGCCAGTACGCGCTCGACCGGCTCGCCGAGACCGGCGAGGCGGGGCGGCTGCGCGACCGTCACGCCGACGCGTTCGTCGCCCTCGCCGAGAGCACTGCACCGATCCTGGGGGCGGACCCGGGCTCGGGCGACGTGCTCGGCGCCGACGCGGCGAACCTGTACGCGGCGATCGACTACACCGCGGAGGCCGAGCCCGAGAAGGCGCTGCGTCTCTGCACGGCGCTGGCCTACTGGTGGGTGCTGACCGGGCGGCTCGTGGAGGGGCCCGCGGCGCTGACTCGGGCGCTGGACGCGACGGCCGGCCAGCGATCCGCGCTGCGCTGCGGCGCGCTCTTCTGGCGCGGGTATCTCGCGTTCTTCGCGGCCGACTACGGGCTCACACAGCAAGACGCGACCGAGGCGCTCGCGCTCGCACAGGAGCTCGGCGACCGGGCGAACGAGGCGCGCGTCCTCAACACGCTCGGGCTCCTCGAAACCGGACCCGACCCGCGCGAGGCGCTGCCGACACTCGAGCGCTCGTGCGAGCTGGCCCGAGTGGTGGGCGACAACTGGTGCCTCGCCGAGGCCACGCAGAACGTCGGCTGGGCGCTGCTGCTGATGGGCGAGCACGACGCCGCCCGCCCAAAGCTCGAGGCCTCCTTCGAGGTCGCGCGCCGCCACGGCTTGCGCGAGCTTGTCGCCTTGGCACTGGTTCATGCTCGGCCACACCGTGTACCCCACCGGAGACCGGGAAGCGGTTCGCGCGCTGTGGGAACGCTGCCTGGAAGGAGCAAGCGACCTCCAGGACGGGTTGGCCACCTGGAGTCTTGGCCTTCTGGACGTCGACACGGGGAAGCCGGTTGAAGCGCTCGAGCGGCTCGAGGCTTGCCGGGGGCGCATGGTCTCCGCCGGCGTAGGCCTCGCGCTTCCTTTCGTCGATGCCGGCATCGCCCTCGCCCACGCCGCCCTCGGCGAGCTCGATGAGGCCCGCGGCGAGCTCACCGCGGCAGCGCAGGAG
>JALYLC010000354.1 GCA_030774435.1 Actinomycetota bacterium | reverse complement strand
GGTGAGGGCGGCGGGACGATGCGCGTGAAGGGGATTGTTTCCGCGCCCGCGCCGAGGCGGTCGGTGCCGGCGCCTGCACGGCAGAGACGACCAGCCGGGTGCTGCCGGATCAAGGGTGGATCGCGTCGGCGCTGCCGAAGCGCTCGCGGATGCCGTTACGGCGGTCGCGCAAGACTGCTAGGCCGCTCGAGAGCTCGACCCAAGCCCCCGTTAGAGCGAACATTGGTCGTCGTGCCACGGCGGCCCGACACCCGGAGGAAGACGACATGAGCGACGAGCGGGACATGGCCTTGCGAGCGATGGATGCGCGATTTTTGTACGAGTGGCCCAGATCGTGGCCCACGCGGTCGCCTGGGGGCGTGGTTGAGCGGAAAGCGCCTAGCTCGACAAGCTGGGGGTCACTGGTTCGAGCCCAGTATCGCCCATCTCGCAAAGCGCATGGTTGCGCCATTGTCTGCAGACCTCGGCTCGCGTTGGGGGTCATACGAGCCTTCGTCAGGCCATTCTCGGGCCAGACGCGCGTGGCTTCGGTGGACGTTGGCGGATGCTTGTGGACGGGATTTCGGCGTCGACCGGCCGTGCGTCTGCATTTTGGCGTGATCTGGCTGGGGGGATCAGACTCCTCGGCATCCAACTCCAACTCCAACTCCCTGGGAGGGCGGTTTAGTCGTTCAGCGGTCCGTGGTGACCGCTGACCGCTACTCGGTCTGGAGGCTGCGTGCCGGTTCGCGCTCTTGGGTCGCGGTGGTGGCTAGGAGTGCGAGTGCCTGGGCGGCGGCGCTGCCGGGCGCGGCGTGGTAGATGCCGAGTGTCTGGCGGTCTGTGTCGGGGATCGGGATCTTCTCGTAGCTCAGCGCCAGTGGTCCAATCAGGGGGTGGTCGATGCGCGTCGTGCCGCTGCGCTTTGGTCGAACGTCGTGTCGGGCCCAGAGCTGGCGGAAGCGCTCGCTGCGGACTGAGAGCTCGCCGACGAGCTCGTTGAGGCGGGCATCGTCGACGTCGGGGCCGACCAGTGCCCGCAGGCCGGCGACGGTGCTCTCGGTCACGCGTTCCCAGTCGCTGTACATGTCTCGTACGCGGGGGTCGAGGAAGGCGGCGCGGACGAGGTTTTCGCCCTTGACGTAGTAGGGAGCGAGCGCGGTCGCGAGGGGGTTGGCGGCGAGCACGTCCATGTAGCGGCCGTGGACGTAGGCGGGGGTCTGGCTCCAGGACTCGATCAGCTGCAGGATGCCTGCGGGCACCTTCTCGGGTCGCGGGGTCTTGCGGCGTCGGCGGGTCGGAGGGGTGGCGAGGCGGTGGAGATGGGCTGTGGCGTCGTCGTCGAGTTGCAGGGCTCGTGCGAGCGCTTCGATGACTTGCTGGGAGGGGTGCTGGTCGCGTCCCTGCTCGAGGCGCACGTAGTAGTCGCTGCTGACGCCGGCTAGCAGCGCTACCTCCTCGCGGCGCAGGCCTGGCACCCGGCGGCGACCGCCGAATTCGGGGATGCCAACGTCCTTGGGACGGACCAGCTCACGCCGGGCGCGGAGGTACTCGCCAATCAGATTTTCGCGTGGCATGACACAACCATACGCCCGCCGCTGTGCCGGATCCTGGCCCTGCCACTACCAGGATCAGCAGGTCTCTTGTGCGGGCCGGCGCGGTGTTCGAGGCTCCGAGCATGACGGACCGCGCCACCCCCACCCTCATGCAAACCCCGATCGGAGCGGGCGAGGTCTCGCGGCCCGCGCTGATTCTCGGCGTGCTCGCGCTCGGCTGCGGCGCATTCGCGTTGCTTCAGACGATCGTCGCGCCGGCCCTGCCGGTGCTCCAGCGCGATCTGCATACCTCGACCTCGGGCGCCGCCTGGGTCTTCACCTCGTTCTTGCTCGCATCGTCTGTCGCGACTCCGATCGCCGGGCGCCTCGGCGACATGTTCGGCAAGAAGCGGGTACTCGTCATCTCCCTCTCGCTGCTGGCGGCGGGCTCGTTACTCGCAGCGCTCGCCACATCGCTGCCGTTGCTGATCGTCGCGCGAGCCATTCAGGGTCTCGGTGGCGCGGTCTATCCGCTCGCGTTCGGGATCATCCGGGATCAGCTTCCGCGCGAGCGTGTGGCCAGTGCGATCGCGCTGGTCGCGAGCCTGCTCGGAATCGGCGGCGGGCTCGGGATCGTGGTGGCCGGCCCGATCCTGCAGCACCTCTCCTACCACTGGCTTTTCTGGATCCTGCTCATGCTGACCTCTGTCGCCACCGTCGCTGCCGTCGTGTTCATCCCCGAATCGACCATCCGCGCGCCCGGCAAGGTTCACTGGCTCGGCGGCGCGCTGCTTTCGGCCTGGCTGGTCGCGCTGCTGGTAGCCGTGAGCGAAGGCGCGACGTGGCACTGGGGATCAGCGAAGACGAACGGCCTGTTCGTCCTCTCGGGGCTTCTCGCGGCGGCGTGGGTCAAGGCGGAAAGCCGCTCGCGGCAGCCGCTCGTCGACATGAAGATGATGCGCCTGAGCGGCGTCTGGACGACCAACGCCGCCGCGCTGCTGCTCGGCTTCGGCCAGTACAGCGCCCTTATCATGATCCCGCAGCTCGTTCAGGCCCCGGCCTCAACCGGCTACGGCTACGGCGCATCCGTCACGCAGGCCGGGCTGTTTCTGGTCCCGACGACGATCGCCAGCATGGTCACTAGCCCGATCAGCGGCCGGCTCTCGAACGTCGTGGGATCGAAATTGCCCCTCGTGCTCGGCTCGATCCTCACCTGTATCGCCTTCGGCGTCCTCGCGATCGCCGGCTCACGCTGGGAGATCTACCTCGCCACGACACTCGTCGGCGCCGGCGTGGGCTTCTCCTTCGCCTCCATGGCGCACCTGATCGTCGAGGCCGTGCCACCCGGACAGACCGGCGTCGCGAGCGGCATGAACACAATCGTCCGAACGATCGGCGGCGCAATCGGAGCCGGGATCGTAGCCAGCGTGCTCGGCGCGCACCTGCTCGCGAGCGGCGAACCCACCAAGCACGGCTACACGATCGCATTCTCCCTCTGCGCCGCGGTAATGCTTGCCGGCGTGCTCGCCGCGCTCGCCGTTCCCGGCGGCGCGACCACGGAGGCCCGTCGAACTCGGCGTCGTCAGCGATGAAGGCGGGGTTTCTGCACCCGTGGCCCAAATCGTGGCCCGGGCTGCCCAGTTGCGGCATGGTTAAGCGGTGCGCCCCAAGCTCGACGAGCTGAGGGTCACTAGTTCGAGCCCAGTATCGCCCATCCCGCAAAGCAGCATGGTTGAGCGGTTTTCAGTCGGTCAGTCATCTTGTGCGGCGCGGTCCCGTGGCACATTCTTGGCCACTCGTCCAGGCGCCGTCGTGCGTCGAGCTCGGATCCGGAGACGAGGTGCCTGCAGGTGAGGTCGACCATGCGGATGCTCGTACCCATGAAGCGGGCGACCTCGAAGGAGCCGAGGCGCGGCGCAGAGCTTCGTGTGCGGTGAAGGCCTGCTCGTGGCTCTTGTATCGCGCGTAACAGGGAGCGTTTGATCCCTTTTTACAAGCGACTGCGGCTCTGGCTCGACGCAGCGCGGCCGGGTCGGCACGGGTGTCGCCACAGGAAAGGCCCGCCGGAGCGGGCCTGGTGAGCGCAGATGGAGCGGCCACCACGGGCATCGCACGTTCAGGCCGCCGCTCCATTCACTGCTCCCACGAGTACTCGCTGCCCTGGCCGCGCAGGGGAGCGAAGCATCGCCGCACTGGCTGGTCGATAACTTGCACGATCCTGTCACGAAGTTGCAGAAAATCGTTGATCTACCTACGCTGCGCGGCATGGCGGAGGCTCCCTTGGTCGAGGCGCGAGGCCTCACGAAGATCTACCCGCCGCGTGGCTCGGCGGGCGAGTTCCGCGCGGTGGACGGCGTCGACTTCGAGCTCGCGCGCGGCGAGGCGTTCGGCTTCCTCGGGCCGAACGGCGCCGGCAAGTCCTCGACCATGCGCATGATCAGCGCGATCTCGCCGATCAGCGGAGGCACGCTGCGCGTGCTGGGCCTCGACCCGGCGCGCGACGGCGCGCGGATCCGCGGCCGCATCGGCGTCGTACCGCAGGACGACTGCCTCGATCGCGAGCTGAGCGTGCGCGAGAACCTCTTCATCTACGGCCGCTACTTCGGCCTCCCGCGCGCGCTGATCCGCGAGCGCGCGGCGCGCCTGCTCGAGTTCGCGCAGCTGGGCGACAAGGCCGAGGAGCAGGTCGAGGCGCTCTCGGGCGGCATGCGCCGGCGGCTCACGATCGCGCGCTCGCTGATCAACGAGCCCGAGATCCTGCTGCTCGACGAGCCGACGACCGGCCTCGACCCGCAGGCCCGCCACGTGCTCTGGGACCGCCTCTTCCGGCTCAAGCAGGACGGCGTCACGCTGATCCTGACGACGCACTACATGGACGAGGCCGAGCAGCTTTGCGACCGGCTCGTCGTGATGGATCACGGGCGGATAGTCGCGCAGGGCTCGCCGCGCGAGCTGATCGACTCCCACGTCACGCGCGAGGTGCTCGAGCTCCGCTTTCCGGTCGGCCGCCAGGAGGCGGCGGCCGAGGCGATCCGCGGCGGGGACGGCGCCGGCGGGGTCGCCGTCTCGACCTGGGTCGACGCGCTGCCCGACCGCGTACTCGTCTACGCCGACGACGGCGAGTCCGCGCTCGCGGCGATCCACGACCTCGAGCTCTCGCCGCTCACGGCGCTCGTGCGCCGGGCCACGCTCGAGGACGTCTTCCTCAAGCTCACCGGCCGCTCGCTGATCGACTGACAGATGCAGCTCTGGCGCGCGTTCGGATACTGGATGCGGCAGTACCGCAAGACTTGGCGGGGGACGATCGTGATCAGCGTTGCGAACCCCCTGCT
>JALYLC010000353.1 GCA_030774435.1 Actinomycetota bacterium | reverse complement strand
CCCTTGGCGTTCGAAGCCGCGCAACGGCCGCTAGGCCACCGCGCGTGTTCGGAATCACGGGGGCAGGCCTCGCCGGCGAGCCGAGTGACTCGGAACTTCCAACAAGGGAGGCCTGATCCCCTGCGCACGCGCTCGCACCATCGGCCAGGAGAGGCAACTGTTTCCGGGCGCCGGTTCGCACCCTGGGGTGGACCGCCGCGGCGAAGCACTGCGACCATGCGAAGCGGCGCAGGGCGAAGCGCCGCAGGGCCACAGGTACGTGCATTGCAGATTTGGGGCCCGGTAGTCGTTGCCTCTCGCCCTGCTGGGTTCGAACGCTGGCGCAGGGGTCAGGCCTCCCTTGCTCGCAGCTCCGCGACACTCGGCTCGCCGGCGAGGCCTGCCCCCGTGATTTCCGCACACGCGCGGTGGCCTATCGGCCTAGGCGCGGGTTCGATTGTCTTGGGCGGGTATCCGCCATGACCCTCACTCGGTTACTGCATCGCCGGGCACCGAACAGCGCGGTATCCGCCAGGACCCTCACTCGGTTACTGGATCGCCGGGTACCGGCTGCCGCTGCTGCGGAGTTTTCCGCTGCGGGCCAGGAGAGTGTCGTAGGCCTCCAGCAGGTGGCGGCGCGAGTGCTCCCACGACAGCTCCTGCTCGACTCGCCGGCGGCCGAGGGCGCCCATGCGGGCGCGGCGCTCGGGGTCGTCGAGGAGCTCGGCGATCAGCCGGGCGAACTCGCGCTCGTCGTTCGGCGTCGCGTAGAGCGCCGCGTCGCCGGCCGAGACCCGCGCCTCGATCAGGTCGAAGGAGACGAGCGGGCGCGACATCGCCATGTACTCGACGATCTTGTTCATCGTCGACACGTCGTTGAGCGGGTTCTTCGGGTCGGGCGCGAGGCAGACGTCGGCTGTCGAGAGGTAGCGGGCCAGGTCCTCGTCGGACACGCGCCCGGTGAACTCGACGCGATCGCCGAGGCCGAGCTCGTGCGAGAGCGCGACGAGGTCGTCCCAGGCATCGCCGTGGCCGAGGAAGGCCGCCTGCACATCGTCCCGGCCGAGGTCGTCGCGGAGACTCGCGAGCGAGCGCAGCGCGTAGTCCACGCCGTCCTGCGGCCCCATCACGCCGAGGTAGCAGACGAGGTGGCGTCGCCCGCGCCGGAGCGTCTCGTCGGGTGCGACCGCCACGAAGCGCGAGAGGTCGGGCGCGCTGCGCACGACGGTCGTCCGCTCAGGTGCCACGCGCCCGCGCCCGAGCGCGACGCGGCGGTAGCTCTCGTTCGTCGAGATCACGTGGTCGGCGAGGCGGAACGTCGCCTTCTCGAGCAACCCCGTGGCCCAGAGCAGCGGCCCGCCGGCGCCGAAGCGGGAGCGGAAGAGCTCGGGCACGAGGTCGTGCTGATCGAACACGAAGCGCGCGCCGCGCAGCTTCAGCGGCAGCGCGACCAGGAACAGAAGGTCGGGCGGGTTGCAGGCCTGCACGACGTCGAAGGGGCGCTCGCGATCGAGCTTGCGGGCCAGCCGCAGCGACTGCCAGAGCGCCGTGCCGTACTCGCGCAGGTAGCCGGCCGGCCCGCCGGTCGCCGCCTCGAGCGCGTAGCGGTGGATCTCCACGCCCTCGATGCTCGCGTACGGCTCGATATCGCGCTTGGTCCCGCGCGGGCAGATCACGCTGACCTCGTGGCCCGCCTCGACGAGCGCCCGGCTCTCCTGCCAGACGCGCCTGTCGAACGGCACGGACAGGTTCTCCACGAGGATCAAGATGCGTGCCATCCGGCTCCCGCTCTACCAGGCAGCGCCGAGATAGCCGCCGGCGTGGCCGGCCAGCTCCGGCCGCCGCACGAGATCGACGAGCAGCGCGTCCTGCGCGCCGGCGGCGGCCTCGACGGAGTCGGGCTCGGTGCTCGCGAGCACGACCACCTCGGCGCCGAAGACCGCGGCCATCGGCGAGGCGACCATGAGCCGCGAGAGGTGCGGGATGCGCGCGTCGACGTAGGCGCGGTTCGAGCCGGTGAGGTGCGAGATGCGCACGTGCGCGTCATGGATGCTGAGGTCGAAGCCGCGGCCGAGCAGCCGCTCGGCGAGCTCGACCATGGGACTCTCGCGCAGGTCGTCGGTGCCCTGCTTGAACGCCAGCCCGAGCAGAGCCACGCGGCGCGCAGTGCCCTCGGCCAGCCGGTCGTAGACCCGGCGCAGGTGCGCCTCGTTGGAGCCGATCACGTTCTCGAGGATCGGCACCGAGAGATCGGCGCGGCGCGCGTGGTAGACGATCGCGCGCAGGTCCTTGGGCAGGCACGAGCCGCCGAACGCGAACCCCGGGCGCAGGTAGGCGCGCGAGATGTTGAGCTTCGTGTCGGAGGCGAAGACCTCCATCACGGCGTGCGAGTCGACGCCGTAGGCCTGGCAGATCGCGCCGATCTCGTTGGCGAAGCCGATCTTGAGCGCGTGGAACGAGTTGTCGGCGTACTTCGTCATCTCGGCGACCGCGATGGGCACGCGGTGGACGACGCCCGGGAGGCCGTCGTAGAGCGACGCCACCGTGTCGGCCGTGAGCGCGTCGCCCGAGCCGACGACCGTCTTGGGCGGATCGTTGAAGTCGCGCACCGACGTCCCCTCGCGCAGGAACTCCGGGTTGACCGCCACGCCGAAGTCATCGCCAGCGCGCAGGCCCGAGGCCGCCTCGAGCCGCGGGATCAGGAGGTCCTCGCAGGTCCCGGGCAGCATCGTCGAGCGGAAGACGACCGTGTAGCGACGGCCAAGCGTCGCGATCGACGCGCCGATCTCCTCCGCGACGCGCTCGAGGTACATCGTCGAGAGCGAGCCGTTGCCACTCGACGGCGTGCCGACGCAGATCAGCGCGAGATCGCTCGCCGCCACGGCCTCGGCCGCGTCGGCCGTCGCGCGCAGCCGCCCGGACTGGACGGCCTCGGCAACCAGCTCGCCGATGCGCTCCTCGACGATCGTCGAGCGCCCCCGCGCGACCATGGCGACCTTGTCGTGGCTCGGGTCGACGCCGATCACCTCGTGTCCGCGCTCGGCGAGGCAGGCGGCCGAGACGATCCCGACGTAGCCGAGCCCGAAGACTGCGATCCGCACGGTCTACTCGATGTAGCCGAGGCCGCGCAGTCGATCCTGCACGTCACCGGCTTCGTCGTCGGCGAAGGCGCGGACGCCGCCGGGGAGCTCGACGTCGCCGGCCGCATACGCCGGCGGGCGGCTCTCGAGCAACGCCGGGTCGATCGCGGCGTCGATCAGCCGGCCTTCCATGCTCTCCGGAATCGGCTCGCCGAGCAGGTAGTGGATCGTCGGCGCGATGTCCTCGATCGACGCGAACAGCCCGCCGGGCGCGGCCGACGGCCCGGCCAGGGCGACGATGCCCTCGTGGCGGTGGCTCCCGACGTAGGAGGCATTCGTGCCCGAGATCTCGACCTTGTCCCAGATGCCCTCGGTGCGGCTCTTGAGGTTGCCCTTGCCGAGCCACTCGTAATCGACGAACTCGACGACGAGATCGGGCACGCGCTCGAGCTGCGGGCCACTGAACAGGTCCTCGCGCCGGTGCACGGCGGCCACGATCGGCCGGCCGCTCGCGGGATCGCGCAGTTCGCGCAGGCCCTTCGCGATCGCGTCCCTCACGGCCTCGTACTCCTCACCGGGGGCGACGATGCCGTGGCGCTCGCGCCCCTGCACGTTGATCACGATGTTGCCGAACGTCCCGTAGGCGAACGCACGGGTGCGCTCGAAGTCGACGACGCTGTAATTCTGGAGCTCGTAGCTGCGCTCGCGCAGGCCGCCCAGGCGCTGCTTCGCGCGCGTGCGGAAGTCGAGCGGCAAGCGCCGCCAGGCCGCCAGCGCACGCGCCGCGGCCATGCGCTGCAACTGGCCTCCGCGCATCAGCTCGGCGGCGCCCGCGTACTCCAGCTGGCCCTGCTCGGCGAGCCAGGCGTTGAGGTTGACGACGCCGTGCAGCGGCCCGCCGCCATGGTCGGAGACGAGCATGATGTCGCCGCCAAGCGCGCCCGCGAGCGCACCCACGGCCTCATCGAGAATCCGGTAGACGTGCGCGAGCGGGCTGTCCGCGCCCTTGCGCTCCCACTCGTCCCAGCCGAGGTGGTGCGCGTGGTCGGCGGCCATGAAGACGACCACGAGCAACTCCGGACCGAAGCGCTCGGCCAGCCACAGCGTGAGCTCGACGCGCTGCTCGGCGACGCGCCGGACCGACTCGAGATCGATGCCGCCGGCGGGCGTGACGGGGAACGCGTGATCGTGCGCGAGCGGGCCGAAGCGCGCCTCCAGCTCGTCGAGCAAGCCGCCGGGGGTCGCGAAGCCGTCGCGCCGGCCGTAGGCGTCGAAGCCGGCGAGCGCGAAGCCGGTGACCTCGTCGACGGGCCAGGTGAAGGGGACGTTGATCACGCCCACGCGACGGCCGGCCGCGCTGAGCCGCTGCCAGACGGCGGGCTCGCGGCGATACGAGCCGTTGACGGGGCGCAGGCCGTAGCCGCTCTCGTCGCGCTCGTGGAAGTCCCAGATGCCGTGGCGACCGGCGCCCACGCCCGTGAACATGGTCGTCCAGGCCTGCGGCGTGAGGGGGTGGGTGGTCGAGCGGAGCACCCCGGAAGCGCCCTGTCCGAGCAGGCGGTCGAGGTTCGGCACGGCACCCGCCGCACGCAGCGGTTCCAGCACGAGAGGCGTCATGGCATCCAGGCCGATGACGGTGAGGGTGGGCGAAGCCACGCACCCAAGCTATCGCAGGCGGTCTCCGGCCCTCCCTCCCCAACCGGGTGGGGTCTGGCTGAACGAACGCCGGTACAGGCCGCCCTCACCCCCCCCGTAGCATGGCTGGAGAGCGCCTGACGAGCACTGGCATCGTGCCCTCGTACCCGTTCGAGTGCCGCCAACCTGCTGAGAGAGTTTCCCCGAAAGGACTGACGCCGCCGTGACGAGCGAAACGCCACTCCAACAGCTGCTGCGCGCCCTTGTCCGCTTCTGGTGGGTGGCTCTGCTTGGAATCGTGCTGGCGGGGCTCGCCTTCACATTCGCGACGTACACGGTCAAGCTCGGCCTGCCGCCGAAGCTGACGGCGCGCACGCAGCCGACCTACAGCGCCTCGACGCAGATGCTCGTCACGAGCAAGCGCGACCCGAACCTCTCGGCCTCGAACGTGAACGCCAAGGTCATCCCGCTGGGCGAGGGCACCACCGGCACGGCCGCGACCTCGACGACCACCGGCACCGCGGCCACGGGTCCGACCTACACCTACGACAGCTCCGGCGGCGCGGACGGCGACCTGCAGCGGCTCGACGAGATCGCGAACAACCTGCCTCCGCGCGTGACGAGCGATCCCGTCGTCAAGCTGCGCAACCGGATGTTCGGGCGCATCAACGGCACGGTCAACGCCGTCAACCCCTACGCCTTCTCGGGCGCAGGCGGCTTCCGCTCGGGCCCGCTGCCGTACATCCAGATCAACGGCTCGGCCGGCTCGCCGCAGGATGCGATCACCATCACCAACCAGACCGCCGTCGCGTTCATCGCCTGGTTCAAGTCGAAGCAGGTCGCGAATCAGATCGCTCCGAACAGCCGGGTCGTCGTCGAGCAGGTCAACAGCGCCGACCACGCGATCGCCGGCGGCGGAAGCAAGCCGCTCCTGGGCGTCGCCGCCGCGCTGCTCGTGCTGCTCGGCGCCTCCGGGCTGGCGCTCGCACTCGAGCGCCTGAT
Organism: Actinomycetota bacterium; assembly: GCA_030774435.1. GTDB lineage: Bacteria > Actinomycetota > Thermoleophilia > Gaiellales > JALYLC01 > JALYLC01. The sequence continues at coordinate 1,886 of JALYLC010000353.1, read as the reverse complement.
CCCGCGTCGCAGCCCGCACACCGCTCGCGCCGCCGTGCCGGCCGCTCCCGAGCGGGCGCTCACGACTCCCGAGCACGAGATGCCGGCGCTCGAGGTGCCCACCATGACGCTCGGCGCACGGGTCGAGGACGCGATCACGGGTGACACGACCAAGCGCGCACCGCGCCCGCGCAAGCAGGCCAACGGCAGCACGAACGGCTCGACCCCGCGGCGCAGGCGGACGACCACCACCACTCCGCGCGTCGCACCGAACACCGACGACGCCAGTTAGCCCGCTCTCGTGAGCGCCTCCACCGGCCACCTGCGACCGGCGTCCGCGGGCGAGGCGCGCCGGCGAGCGCTCGCGCTCGCGCTGCCCCTGCTCGGCATGCTCGCGCTGATCGCGACGCTTCCCCTGGGCGGCGCCGCAATCGCGGCCGGCAGCGCGGTCTTCGCGAGCGCGTGCGTCGTCGGGTTGCTGCTCGCTCCGCGACCCGAGCGGCTCGTGACGGCCACGGCCGCCGTCAGCGTGCCCGTCCACCGGGTCGTCGACCGTGCGATCGACGTCGCCGAGGCACCGGCCCGCGTGGCCTCGCTCGTCGCGTTCGTGGCGATCGTCTGGTTCATCCCGATCAGGGTCTACACGCTGCCTGCGCCGGGCCCCGTCAAGCTCGAGCCGTACCGCCTCATGGTGATCCTGCTGGCGGCCGCGCTCGTGCTCGGCGCAACCGCGGGCGCGCGACGCATTCGCGCCGGCGGCATTGGTGGCGCACTCCTGGCCCTGAGCGCATCGGCAGTCATCTCGCTCGGGGTGAACTACTCCTCGTTCACGGAGAGGCTGCTCGGCACCGAAGCGACGAAGGCGGCGACCTACCTGCTGACCTTCCCGATCGTGTTCGTGCTCGTCGCATCGGGGGTGCGCTCGCGCGCCGATGTGGAGCGCTGCATCAAGGCCATCGTCGTCGGCGGCGCCGTCGTGGCGTTCTGCGCGATCGTCGAGACGCGAACCCAGTACAACGTCTTCAACCACCTGCGCACCGTCTTCCCGTTCCTGCGGGACACGGGCGAACGTGCCACCGAGGTCCGCAACGGCGCGCTGCGCGCCGAGGCCTCCGCGCAGCACCCGATCGCGCTGGGGGTCGCGCTCTCGCTCTGCCTGCCGCTCTCGCTGGCGCTCATGCTGCGCGTACGCGACACGGCGCGGCGCATCCTCTTCAGCGCCTCCGCGCTCATCCTCGTGATCGGCATGGTCGCGACGATCTCGCGCACCGCGTTCCTCGCACTGGCCGTGATGCTGCTGGTCGGCCTGATGACCGAGCGCCGCCGGCTCACGCGGCTGTGGCCACTTTCGATCGTCCTGCTGATCGCAGCGCACACCGTGCTCCCGGGCGGGCTCGGCCGCCTCTACCACGCGTTCTTCCCGAAGGGCGGCATCACGGCCGAGCAGTCCGTGCGCGCCGGCGGCGTCGGCTCCGGCCGTCTGGCCGACCTGAGTCCGGCGCTGAAGCTGGTGCAGGCCAACGCGTTCTTCGGCACCGGCGACCCCCTGCCCCCGCCGCCCGACCTGGCGCAGAACCCCGCCCAGACCGCGGACGCGATACCTCCCGATCCGATCATCTTCGACGACCAGTACCTGACCTCGCTGGTCGGTCACGGCGTGTTCGGCCTGGGCGCGGTGCTCTGGCTCGTGGGCGTGATGACCTTCCCGCTCATCCGCGCCTCGCGCCGCGCCCGGGGCTCGCTGCCGCTGCTGAGCGCCTGCGCCGCATCGGTCGCCGGCTTCACGGCGGCGATGCTGACGTTCGACGCCTTCGCGTTCGTGCAGTGCTCGATCTTCTTCTTCGTGATCGCGGCGCTCGGCCTGCGACTCGCCCAGATCACCGGCTTCAACCGGAAGCCCGAGCAGC
>JALYLC010000352.1 GCA_030774435.1 Actinomycetota bacterium | reverse complement strand
GTTCTGGACCGATCAGAACCTGAGCGTGTTCCACGACGACGACCTGCAATCCGCCCTCAAGCACACGCTCGTGCTCGCTCTGATCTCGGTCGTGATCGCGACGCCACTCGGTGTGACGCTGGCGATGGGGCTGCAGCGCTGGCGCGGCCGCGGCAGCGGCACCGTCAACGTGCTCATGCTGCTGCCGCTCGTCACGCCCGAGATCGTGATGGGCGTCGCGCTGCTGCTGCTGTTCCTGCAGATCTTCAACCAGATCGGCCTGGGCACGACCGCGCAGGTGATCGGGCAGATCACATTCTCGCTCTCGTACGTGGTCGTGATGGTGCGAGGCCGTCTGGTCTCGATCGGGCCCGAGTACGAGGAGGCGGCGGCCGATCTGGGGGCACCCCCCACGGACGTGCTCTACCGCGTGCTGCTGCCGCTGCTCGCCCCGGCCATCCTGGCCAGCGCGGCCGTGGTCTTCGCGCTCTCCATCGACGACTTCGTCGTCACCCAGTACCTCTCAGGCGACGCCAGCACGACGACCGTGTCGATGCTGCTGTACGCATCCGCCCGTGGAGCGCCGACGCCGGCGCTCAATGCACTCGCGACGATCTCACTGGCGATCACGCTGGGGACGCTCGCGCTCGTATTCATCGTCTACCGGCGGTTCGCCGGCGCCGAAGGCGCCGAAGCGGTCGCCGCCGGCCTGGAGGTTTAGTGCTCCATTCCGGAAGTCACGTGACCCCCGGAACGGAGCACTAGTGCTCCATTCCGGAAGTCTCATGGCGCGATTACGCCGTCTGGACGCCCTGGGAACGACCCGGCGTCTTGCAAATGCTGAACCGCATGAGCGGCGACGCCGCGTCGTCCCCAGGACGCCCAGCCAGCACACTCACACTCACGTGACCCCCGGAACGGAGCACTAGCCGATGCAGGGCGAAATCCGGCTCGAGGAGCTCGTCAAGTCGTTCGGCCCCGACGTCGTCGCCGTCGACGGCATCGACCTGGACATGCCGCCCGGCGAGTTCTTCACGCTGGTCGGCCCGTCGGGCTGCGGCAAGACGACGACGCTGCGCATGATCGCGGGCTTCGAGCGCCCGACGAGCGGGCGCATCCTGCTCGACGGCGAGGACGTCGCACAGACGCCGCCGCATCGCCGCAACGTCAACACCGTGTTCCAGAGCTACGCCCTCTTTCCGCACCTCAACGTCGCCGACAACGTCGCCTTCGGCCTCAAGTACAAGAAGGTCACGAAGGCCGAGCGCGCCACGGCCGTCGCCGAGGCGCTCTCGCTGGTGCAGCTCACCGGCTTCGAGAAGCGCAAGCCAGGCCAGCTCTCGGGTGGTCAGCAGCAGCGCGTCGCGCTGGCGCGCGCGCTCGTCCTGCGCCCGCGCGTGCTGCTGCTCGACGAGCCGCTCGGCGCGCTCGACGCCCGCCTGCGCAAGGACCTGCAGGTCGAGCTCAAGACGCTGCAGGAGAACCTGGGAATCACGTTCGTGTTCGTCACCCACGACCAGGAGGAGGCGCTCACGATGAGCGACCGGGTCGCGGTCATGAACCTCGGCCGGGTCGAGCAGAGCGGCCCGCCGCAGCTCATCTACGAGGAGCCCGCGACACTCTTCGTCGCCGACTTCCTGGGTGTCTCGAACCTCGTGCCCGCAGAGGCCTCCGGCCGCGTCGGCGTCGCCTGCATGCTGAAGGTCGGCGACGTCCCGATGCGCGCGATGCAGGGCTCCGTCGACGCTCACGGTCCGGTCAAGGCGATGATCCGGCCGGAGCGCGTGCGCATCGAGGACCAGGGCACGACGGGCGAGAACCGGCTGCCGGGCCTGGTCGAGCACCTCGTCTTCCTGGGCAGCTTCCGCGAGGTGCGCGTGCGGCTCCTGGGCGGCGCGCTCGTGACCGCGGTCCAGGCCAACGACGGCACCGAATCGGTGCATGCCCAGGGCTCGGCGGTGTCGGTGCACCTGCCCGCTGAGTCGCTGCGCGTCCTGCCCGACGATCCGGAGCCCGCCGTCGAGGCGGAGGCCGAGGCCGCGGAAGCGCCGGCTTCCTGAGCTACACGCTCGCGACGATCGTGATGCCGCCGCGCGACTTCTGCTGCAGCGTGACGTGCACCCGGTCGGCCGTGATCTCGAGCACAGTCGCGACGTCGTCTCGGATGCGCACCGTGAGCGCCTCGCAGAACTGGCCCTCGTTGCGGAACTGCATCAGGTAGAGCTTCACCGACTTCGACTCCAGGCAGAGCGCCTGCGGCCGGTAGGAGATCGTCGCCACGTACATGTCGGGCTGGAGCGTGATCGGACAGAGTGCGGCCAGCTCGTCGCTCGTCATCTCGACGCGCTCGACGCCGGGGTTCGGGAATGTCTCCAGGCCGGCGAAGTTCTGCAGGCCCGCATGGCCGAGCGACTCGAACCGGGTCGGCGAGGAGGGCTCCACGGCCCGTATTCTACGCCGATGCCACGTCGCGCCCACCTCGCGGGCCCGCCTTTCGCCGAGGAGTACCGGCGCCGCGAGAGCGGTCCGTGAGCGCCGGGCGCCGCACGGCGGTCGTGATCGGCGCCGGGGCGATGGGCGCCGCGGCCGCCCGCGTCCTGGCCGAGCGCGGCTGGGGCGTCACGCTGCTCGAGCAGCACGCGATCGGGCACGACCTCGGCGGCTCGGGCCACGCCACGCGCTCCTTCCGGCTCTCGCACACGCATGCCGACGACGTGCGCCTCGCGGTGCGCGCGCTCGAGCTCTGGAACGACCTCGAGCGCCGCGGCGGCGAGACGCTGCTGCGGCGCAACGGCCTGCTGCAACGCGGCTCGGTCGTGCCGCCGATGGCCGCCGCGCTGCGCGAGGCGGGGGTCACCTACGACGAGCTCGACCATCGTGACGTGGCGCGGATCTTCCCCGAGATGCGCCCGCGGCCCGAGGCGGAGGCGATTTTCCAGCGCGACGGCGCCGTACTCTTCGCGCGCCGCTCGAT
>JALYLC010000351.1 GCA_030774435.1 Actinomycetota bacterium | reverse complement strand
TGGTGGGCATAGCGTGGTACGCCACTTACGAGGTCGGCTTCCAGATCGAGCGCAACCCGGGCTGGAACGCCTACTGGAAGCAGACGATCCTGATCGTGGTCGCGATCAAGATCGTCAGCCTGGCCGGGTTCGGGGCCTACAACAAGTGGTGGCGCTACCTCTCGCTGCCGGACATCATGGCGCTGCTTCGGGCGGTCGGCATCGCCTCGATAGCGATACTGATCGGGCTCTCGATCGTCAAGTTCCCGCGCGGAGTGATCATTCACCCGGAGGCATCGCCGGCACAGCTAGCCCAGCTCAAAGCTCCGGATTGCATCCAGCCCGGCGTGCCCGCGAAGTGCACGTTCGCGGTCAAGAAGAAGGGCATCCAGGCCGGCATCGCTGCGCGCCCGGCGCGGCAACGGGCTCCCTCGAAGCGAGCGCTCGTGCTCGATCTCGTGTTCACGCTGATCCTGCTGGGCGGCGCGCGCGTGCTGGCTCGCTCGCTGATCGAGCGCCCGCGCCGCGGCTCGTTCGTCGCGCAGGGCAAGAAGGTGCTGATCGTCGGCGCCGGTGACGCCGGCAACCTGATCCTGCGCGAGATGCTGAGCAACCGGCTGGCGGGCTACACGCCGATCGCGCTGGTCGACGACGACCCCAACAAGCTGCGCTACCGCTTCCAGGGCGTCAAGGTGATCGGCACGACGAACGACCTGCCCGAGATCCTCAAGGCGCGGCAGCCCGACGAGGTGCACATCGCGATGCCCTCCGCCGGCGGCCGCAAGCGCGCCGCCGTGGTCTCGACGTGCCGCGCAGCCGGCATCCCCGTGAAGACGCTGCCGAACGTGCACGACCTCATCAACGGCGACAACGACCTGGTCGCCCAGTTGCGCGCCGTGCAGGTGGAGGACATCCTGGGGCGCGAGCCCGTGCAGCTCGATCCGGCTGCCGTGGGCGCCTACGTGCGCGGCCGCACGGTGCTGGTGACGGGCGCGGGCGGCTCGATCGGCTCGGAGCTGTGCCGCCAGCTCGTGCGCATGGAGGTCGGACGGCTCGTGATGGTCGACCACGCCGAGAACAACCTCTTCCAGATCGATCGCGAGCTGCGCGAGCACGCGAGCGTCGAGATCGTGCCCGAGATCGCAGACGTGCGCGACGCCGCGCGCATGGACGCCGTCTTCGAGACGCGGCAGCCCGCCGTCGTGTTCCATGCGGCCGCCTACAAGCACGTGCCCCTGATGAAGCGCCACCCGGTGCAGGCGCTGCGCAACAACGCGCTCGCCACGCGCACGGTCGCGCGCCTCGCCGCGCGCCACGCCGTCGATCGCTTCGTGCTCGTGTCGACCGACAAGGCCGTGTACCCGAAGACGGCGATGGGCGCCAGCAAGGCGCTCGCGGAGTGGGTCGTCGAGGCGCTCGGGCAGATCGAGCACGAGACCACGTTCGTGGCCGTGCGCTTCGGCAACGTGCTGGGCTCCTCGGGCTCCGTCGTGCCGATCTTCCGCGAGCAGATCGCGCGCGGCGGGCCGGTCACGGTCACCCACCCCGAGATGACGCGCTACTTCATGACCATCCACGAGGCGGCCCAGCTGATCGTGCAGGCCGGCGGCGTCGGCCGCGGCGGCGACGTGTTCGTGCTCGACATGGGCGACCCGGTGCGCATCCTCGACCTGGCACAGGACATGATCCGCCTCTCCGGGCTCGAGCCCGAGCGCGACATCGCGATCACGATCACCGGCATCCGCCCGGGCGAGAAGCTGCAGGAGGGCCTCTTCGAGGATTCCGAGGAGGTCGAGCGCACCCACCACGACAAGCTCATGCGCTCCCGCCGCGCGCCGATCTCGCCCGATTGGCTGGACGCCGAGCTGGACGCCGTGGAGCGGCTGGCGAACGACGGCGACGAACCCGGCGCGCTCGAGCTGGTGCGCGCCATGATCGCCAACCCGCGCCGCGCCGACAGCGAGCAGCCCGCCGTCGCTGCTCCCGCCTGAGCGCATGGATACGCGCCAGCTCGCCGCGCTCTGCGCCGTCGTGGAGCGCGGCTCCTTCTCGCAGGCCGCCGAGTCGCTCGGCGTCACGCAGTCGGCGGTCTCGCAGGCCGTGCGGGCCCTCGAGCAGCGCCTCGGCGTCGCGCTGATCGACCGCAGCGGCCGCCGCGCCGAGCCCACGCCCGAAGGCCGCGCC
>JALYLC010000350.1 GCA_030774435.1 Actinomycetota bacterium | reverse complement strand
CGCGCCGAGCTGTGCCGAGAGGCAATCCGCCTGGCGCGCGTGCTCGCCCGGCTGATGCCCGACGAGACGGAGGCGCGAGGGCTCCTGGCGCTCTGCCTGACGACGGACGCCCGCCGTGCGGCGCGCTACGACGCCGCCGGGCGCTACGTGACGCTGGAGGAGCACGACCGCTCGCTCTACGACGCCTCTGCGGTCGACGAGGCCGGCGAGCTGGTGCGCGGAGCACTGGCCGAGGGCCCGGGGCCCTACGCGCTGCAGGCCGCGATCTCATCGCTGCATTCGCTTGCACCCGCCTATGCCGACACGGAGTGGGAGCAGATCGCGGCGCTCTATGCGCTGCTCGCGCGCTCCGATCCCTCGCCAGTGGTCGCGCTCAACCGCGCCGTCGCCGTCTCGTTCTCCGAGGATCCCGAGAGCGCGCTGCCACTGCTCGAGGAGCTGGAGGGGCCGCTGGCCGAATACGCGCCGTTCCACGCCGCTCATGCCGATGTGCAGCGCAGGCTTGGCGACACTGCCGCCGCGCGCGCGGCGTACGAGCGGGCGCTCGAGCTGACCGGCAATCCCGGGGAGCGCGCGTTTCTGACGGGACGACTGGCCGCGCTCGGAGAGCCATCTTAGCCTCAATCCACCGGGGGTTGGTCTTTGCCGGTCGTCGCTGGGCGTTCGGGCTGTTTGTGGTCTCGGAGATCACGTGTGGCCGCGTGATTGCGCTCAGCGATGGTCGCCTTGAGGCTATCGGTGGGCGCGGCCGGCGGGTCGTCTCGTGCGGGGGCGGGCTGTGCCGTCCCGGCCGGGCCGGGGGTGTTCGCGAGCTTGGCTGTGGGATATGCGGGGTCGCTCAGCAGAGCTGTGGCAGGCCGCGTAGGCGGGCGAGGCATTCGATCCAGGCGTGCTGCCAGGGCCAGCGCGCGGGTAGGCGTAGCGTGACGTGGCGGCCGTGGCGGACGAGCCGTGCGGGTATGACGAGCAGGCGCCGGCGCAGCGTGGCGGCGGCTTGTGGGGTGGCGTGTTGGAGGCCCAGGAGCGTGACCCAGCGGGCGAGGTTTGCGGCCAGTGCTGCGATTACGCACCAGGCGGCGTTGGCGGCGTAGTGGCCGCTTGGTGCGTGGCGCAGCGCGGAGTCTTTGTGGTCGCGGATGGCGAGTTCGACGACGGCGTGCTGGCGGTGCTCGGCCTCGACCAGTTCGAGCTCGTCGCTGCGGTTGGTGATGAAGGCGTGGTGGCGCCAGTCGGGCCAGAGCGCGGCCTGCGCGCCGAGCAGCCGTGTGCGGCGCACGACCAGCCGCCGCTCGCCCAGCAGCGTCTCGGCGATCTCCGCGACGCCCGTGGCCGGGTAGCCGGCCAGCCGCTGCCAGGCCGCCTCCGGGATCGCTTCAACAGCGACGCGGACGTGCGGCAGCATGGTCACGCCGATCGAGTAACGCACCTTGAGCCGCTCGAGCGCAGCGATCGTGTCGTACGACCAGAAGCCCGAGTCAGCACGCACGAGGATCTCGCCCACCGCGCCGGCGCGGCGGACACGCGCGACGAGCTCCTCGACGAAACGCTGGGCGCCACGCTGGGTGTTGGCCGAGCCCTTACGCAGACGGATATGCAGCGTCTCGAGCGTGTCTGAGCGCGTCGCGATGATCGGGTGATAACCGAGCTTGTGGGTGTACCCATAGGCCGCGCCCTGCTTGCTGGCGCCATGGACCTCGCACACGAACGAGTCGACATCGATCACGAGCCGCTCCGATCCGGGCCCGGCGCCGGCGCTCCAGGCGCGCCGCAGCGCCTCGCTGAGCACGCGATCGAGCTGACGCACATGCCCGAACGTGAAACTGCGCAAGAACGTGCCGAGCGTCGAGGGCGCCAGCACGCGGTGTCCCAGCACACGGCCGCTCTCGCCCGAGCACAGCACGCCGCAGTCGTCGATCGAGTCCGCACCGAGCAGCATCGCGTGTACCAGTGAGAGCACTTTCGCGCCTGCCCGTCCGGCGCCCGGGCGCTCCCCAAGCCGTACCGCTCCGTCGATCAGCCGCTCCAGCCCGAGC
>JALYLC010000349.1 GCA_030774435.1 Actinomycetota bacterium | reverse complement strand
ATCAAGTCTCGATCGGTGTGGTGGTGCGTCTTCTAGGAGGCGCCGCCGATCGGGATCTGGACCATAGAAACAGCCCCGGACGTAACCCTCATGGTAGCCGTGAGGCCCCTTCCCAAGCGGGATTTCGGGCTGTCCCTCGGACGAGTGATTCGCCGCAAGTTGCGGCGCCGGCGCCGTTCTTCTCCTCAACGCGAATGCGGCTCAGATCGATGACCGGTTGGCTCCCACCACTCGTGGCGGTCGCTCTTGCCCTCGCCGCAGGGGGAAGCGCCCGCGCCGACGTGTGCGTGGTCATAAACCCGGTCCTCGACATTGGCTGCCGCGAAGGACAGGGTGCGCCCGCTGGAGGGGAACCGACGGCGAACTCGGAGCCGGCGGGCGCACCCCGCGAACCGGAGCCCACGGTGCGGAACTCGGCCGTGGTGCGCTACGACCCCCGCCGCCTGGCGGTGACCTTCAAGCCCGGGACCAAACCGGCTCGGATCCGAGCCGTGATCTCGGGCGCGGGCGGGACGGTCGAGGAGGCGATCCCGCAGATCAACGCCTACCTCGTCGGCGTCGAGCCCGAGCATCGGGCCGAGGTGCTGGCGTCGCTGGAGTCGTCGCCTGCCGTGGCGAGCGCGGAGAAGGAGCCGATCGCCGAAGCCTTCGACACGAGCCCCGACGACACCGACTGGCCGCAGCAGGAAGGCCTGCGGGTCGCGGGCTTCCCGAAGGCGTGGGACGTGACGCAGGGCTCGAGCAAGATCGTCGTCGCGGTCCTCGACACCGGCGTCGATGCGAAGCACCCGGATCTGCGAGGCGCGCTCGTCCCGGGCTGGGACTTCATCGGCAACGATGCGGATCCGTCCGACGACCACGGACACGGGACGGCGGTTGCGGGCGTGATCGGCGCGCGCTCGAACAACAATGCTGGCGGTGCCGGGATCTGCTGGCGCTGTCTCGTCATGCCGATCAAGGTGCTCGACTCGAAAGGGAGCGGCGACGACACGCTCATCGCAGCCGGAGTCGTGTGGGCGACCGACCACGGCGCGCGGGTGATCAACCTCAGTCTCGGCGGCCCCGGCTCGAGCGTCGAGCTGACCAACGCCCTGGCGTACGCAAACGCGAAGGGCGCAATCGTCGTCGCGGCTGCCGGCAATGCCGGCGCGCCGACGCAGTTCTTCCCGGCGGCGGACCCGCGCGTGGTGAGCGTCGCGGCGACCACCGTTGCCGACCAGCGCTTCTCATGGTCGAACTTCGGCTCGTGGGTGCGACTCGCTGCCCCCGGTTGCAACATCGCGACGATCCTCGGCGGCGGCTACGGCACCTTTTGCGGGACGTCGTCGGCGACGCCGCTGGTCAGCGGGCTCGTTGCGCTCGAGTTGAGCGCGCAGCCGGCGGCGACCGCCCGTGAAGCGGAGGATGCGCTGGCAGGCGCGGCTCTGCCGCTGCCGGCGTTCGTGCAGTACGGCCGCATCGACGCGGGGAAGACGCTCGCGCTGCTCCGTCCCGCCGCGACGACCGGCGCCGTGTTCAGAGGCACGATCGGGCGCAAGGTTCGTGCGCGTACCTACAGGCTCGACGTCGGCGCAGGTTCGTTCACCGCGGTGCTGCGCTTCACTGGCGGTAAGCGGCTCACGCTTGCGACTCCGCTCGGACAGGTTGCGGGACGCAGTCCGCTCCAGGTGAACGGGACTTCGACCCCTGGAACCTTCGCGCTGCGTGTCACCGGGACCGAAATGACGACGTCGTTCGTCCTCACCGTGACCTACGTGAAGTAGTCGACGTGGCATCCCTCGATCGAGTGAATCCGCGCAAGTGCTGCAGAGAGAAACGGTCAACTCGAACGATGGCTACGAAAGAAGGGGATATGAGAGCGAAGTGGTTCCTCGTGATCGCCGCAGTCGCGGCGCTCAGTCTCGGCACAGCGCAAAGCGCGCTGGCCGACAACAATGCGACGGGCTCGGTTGGCGCAGTGCAGGCCGGGCCGGTCGGAGCTACACCGACCGCGGGCGCAAGCCAGTCGGGCACGACTGCCTCAGCTTCGGCCCCGGTTGCAGTGGGTGGCTCAGGCGACAACAACGCCACGGACTCCGTGGGCGCTGTGCAAGCCGGTGGTGGCAA
>JALYLC010000348.1 GCA_030774435.1 Actinomycetota bacterium | reverse complement strand
CGGCGAGTGGAGCGAGCCGTGCACGACCGTGGCGGGTGGCCGACTGACGCGCCGATCGACCGGAGCGAGCACGAGCTCGCCGATTGGGAGCTGCTGACGGACGCGCTCGTTGGCGCCCTCGGCCGTCCGGGCGTGATGAACGTCGATCAGCTGCGGCGTGGCATCGAGAGCATGCCGCCGGACGAGTACGAGCCGGAGCGCGCGCCGCGCGCCGGGGGCCGCGGGAAACCGTGAAACGCCACCCTGCACTCGCTCCGCTGTCGGAGCAGCACCACCACGAGCTCGCGCACGCGAGGCGCTTGCTCCGGGAGGCCGGCGCCGGGCCCGAGGAGCGGCTCGCCGTGGCGAGCGCGTACGTCGACGCGTTTTTCACGGAGACGGTCGGGCACTTCCGGCGCGAGGAGGAGATCCTGTTCCCGCTGTACGTCCGCCACGCCGGCTCGCCCCCCGTGCTCGAGCGAATCCTGCGCGAGCATATGGAGCTGCACGGGCTCGTGCGCGCGCTCCGAATCGAGGCGGCCGCAGGCGACATCGCGCCGGAAACGCTGAGGACGCTCGGCGACCTCCTGCACGACCACGTGCGTGTGGAGGAGCGCGAGCTGTTCGAGGAGATCGAGCGCATCGTGCCGGCGGCTGAACTCGAGGGGGTGAGGCTTTAAGGGAAAGTGGGAGCCTGGTGGGGCAACCGCGTCGCGCTTGTCTGGGAGAAGGCGGTACGCAACTCAATCGAAGCCGTAACAGCAGAATCGCAACGCCGTTCCGGTAACTAACCCGGCCGCCGCCCTCGGACGAAGATGACTTTCAGCAACTGCGCGGTCCCACGCGATCAGGTCGCCCCCGACCCGACGCCCGCTGACCGCGATCGAAAAGGCGAGGAGACCGGCCTGGTCCACGTGACGAGATAGCCCGCCGCGAAGACGAGCCAACCTGACGGCGGTGGTCGATCACTACAACAGCTGCTTCAACCTCGGCTTGAGCTCAGGGCAGAAAGCGGACCTCGTCCAATTCCTGAAAAGCCGGTAGCTCTCGATGGGTGGCACGGCACGGCGCCTAATGCTGGAATCCGAGCAGGGGCGGTTCGGCGTAGTAGTGGGCAGTTCGTAGTAATTCTCCCACCGATGGAATGAACCCCCGATGAACCCAGTGGGGACGCTTCCAGGAAACCGTCTGAACCGTGTAGGAGGCAAGAAGTGACGGAATCGAGTCTGTACGAACGGCTCGGTGGCGCATTCGCCATCGCAGCAGTGGTTGACCACTTCAGCGAAGCTGTCGTGCAAAACCCGATCGTCGGCCAGAAGTCGGAGGAAGTCTGGCTTGAGCTAGTTGCGCGACGTCATGGCGGTTTGCCGCTGGGGCGATGGCTACGCGACTATAGGCTCGCGTGGAGACGATGATGAGAGAAGCGGAGGCGTGCAGATAGTCTGAAAGCTGTGCCTCGTCGACTTCTCGTCGTCGCCACTGCCTCCGTCCCAGCGGCCGATCTGCGCAAGTCTGTCCGTGCCCACGCGGGCGAGGACGCAGAGATGCTCGTCATCGCGCCAGCCTCTGACATCTCACGGCTCGACTGGTTGACAAACGCCGAGGACGACGCCCGGACTGACGCAACCGAACGGGCCGACGAACTTGCGGAGGCCGCGCCGACTGACGACGTTGAGTCCCGAGTCGGTGATTCCGACCCAGTGAAAGCGATCGAGGACGCGCTGCGCACCTTCCCGGCGGATGAACTCATCGTCGTCACACTCCCGGACGAGGACGCAACCTGGCTTGAAAAGGGAAGCGCGGAAACCGCCCTCAAGGGCTTCTCCCTTCCCGTCACGCATCTCGTCGTTCGAGACTGACCGCGACGACGGAGCGCGAGCGGGATGCCTCCGCGCGCCGTAGGTCAAACTGACGGTCGCTCAGCAACGACCGTCATGTATGGATGAAGGCTCACAAGCGTGCGAAGAAGGACACGCGTCGCCTCATGTGATTCATCGGCGATGACGAGGCGGGCGCGACGTCCAGGGCTGCCTTCTTGCACAGGTGAATCATCAGCGCAGAGCGGACAGCTTCATCCCTACGTGGCGCAAGAAAGAGCGTCGTCGCGACGAGGTTCGCGGCGAGCAACGTCAACGCCCAAGGCATCGGCCGAGCCTGACATGGCCGAGGTTAGAAGAGCGCCGGGGGCCACCGAAGTGACCCCCGGCCCGTCACCCTGCGCCGCCTAGCGGCGCCCGCGCGCGAAAAAGCCGAGCAGCGCGAGAACGATGACGATGATGAGGATCCACACGATGATGCTGAAGACGCACCCCCTTTGACGACACACGTTCGTTCCGTCCATTTCGACGGTCAAACCTGCGGGCCTTCGTAGTAGCTAGGTCGTCCTTTGGATCAAGCCGTCGTACACTGCCCAAGACCCTGGCTGGTGGACCTCTGAGCGATCGTCTGGACGAGAGCAAGATCGAGCAACTCCGCGCCTGGGGCGCGGGTCTTGTCGCCGACGGCAATTACGAGCTTCGCGCGACCGGAAAAGCGATTCTCTTGCTGATCGAAGAGATCGAGCGTCTGCACGTCGACCTATGGAACGCGAAGACGACGCAGGAGCAAGACCAGCCGGGTCACGCTGATGGCGACGATCAAGTCCAAGCAAGCCTGGACCGGACGTTGCGGGCCAGATTGAGCCGCGTCCGAGGTCACTGAATAACCGCCATCCACACACCGTCCACAGCCTGTTGAAAGCTGCGGCGGCGGCTTTCGAGGGCCGGTGCGATCTGCTCGCTACGCGAAACTAGCGCTGTCTTGGCGGGCGACCGCGTTGGGGCTTGGGCGTTCTGTCGCTGTCCCACGGCGGTGTGCGTCCCTCGGTGACTCAGTGCCGCGTCGCTGTCCGACCATGTTCTCATTTCGACGCCGCAAGCTCTGGTCTTGCGGTTCGGGCCCGCTGTGGGCGGGACGACCGTTGAGAAAGATCAACGCTCGACGCGATCGCAGAGTGCTAGAGATCTAGGGTGCGGCTTCGTGGTCGGAGCTCTCCCTTGGCCCGTTGGGACGGCAAGCGGCGGGTCGGAGTTCTCCCGTGGCCTAATGGCCGAAGTAGGTTGGGTGCGCGGCGTCTGTGGGCCGGCCCAGTGGCGGCGCGCACCCTTTAGCAACGATTGAAGATCTACGTTCGGCGTCGAGCCGACGGTAGCTGTGAGGGGTGCGGCAATGCAGCTCCATTCATTACCAAGGCGGGCCAACCGTATCTCGAGCCGCACCACACGCGCCGCGTAGCTGAAGGCGGCCCAGATGACTACCACCACGTCATCGCTCTTTGTCCGACCTGCTACCGGCGCGTTCACCATGCAGCGGACGGCGAGGCGTTCAACGAGGAGCTTCGCGCGAAGCTAGCGCTCCTGAGGCTCTAGCTTCAACGATGGCCCCCGCGACACCGCGCTCGACGCAATCGCCAAACCCTCCTACGCTTGCCGAAAACCGCGCACCCGCCGCGCTGCCGCTTGTCGGTCCGACACGTTCCTGCCTAAGAGCGGCGGGCCGATCCCCCGTCACACAGAAGGTCCTCGGAGGGAAGTAGCTTCGAGCCCTCGAAGGAGGAGTGGACGCAAGAAAGACTAACGATTCTGTTGGTGCCTTCACGCGAGGGCAACACTCAACCCGGAGGCGAAAGCCTCCTGAGGAGGTCTCACCATCATGGCCACTGGCGTTAGCCTCATCCTGATCGCAGCCGGCGCGATCCTCACCTGGGCCGTCAACGCGACCGTTTCGGGA
>JALYLC010000347.1 GCA_030774435.1 Actinomycetota bacterium | reverse complement strand
TCGGCCACCCGCGGGCGGATGAAATGGCAAGCTCCCGCCAAGCCCCTGGGCCGGTTGGCAGTTCGCGGCAAGGGCGAGCGTCCGCACCGGACTCGTTAGTTGCAGGGATTCTTGCTCACCGGTACTTTGCGCTGCAACGCATTTCCCATCAGGCTTCGTGCCTCGCGACCTGTGAGGCTTCGTGCTCGTGCGTCACGATGAAATCGCTTACGCGCGGGGTCAGACCCCCTGTGTTGTGCCTGGAGGGCAACTCGGCTCGCCGGCGGGGTCAGACCCTGTGGGGCGTCATCCGCAGCGGTGGTCCTCGCGGCCGTGACGCGGGTTCGAGACTGCATTGCGGGTATCCGCCAGGACCCTCGTTCCTGGCTCGCCGGGTTCTTGTTTTCGCCTGAATTCACTACCGGCGAATGTGGGAGAGGGGTGTATGTCTTGTGGACGACGACCGCGTTCGCGCGACGCCACGGCTACCTCCCTCCTCCGACCAGGGGACCGGGGACGCGCGTCCCCGGTCCATACACGCCCGGATTCGCCTCTTGAGCAGGCGTTTGTCGCCTGGTCCCACACCCTCCACACACCTATTACGTTCTATTGGTTCTCTCTTCTAGAACAACGAAGAACCTCACTTGCGACGGGCCATGGCATCGACGCAGTGTGCACCGCCGAACCATCTAGACTCCCTGCGCCGTGCGGATCTCCTGCCCCAAGGACGACCTTCTCAAGGACCTCCAGGTCGTGGCCCGCGGCGTGTCTCAGCGCTCGAGCGTCCAGATCCTTTCCGGCGTTCTGATCGACGCGTCGTCGGCCGAGCAGCCCGTCGAGCTCGCGGCCACCGACATGGAACTGTCGGTGCGGGCCAAGCTCCTCGCCGACGTGCACGAGCCGGGACGCGTCGTCGTGCCGGGAAGGCTGCTGCTCGATATCGTCCGGCACCTGCCGGCGCAACAGGTCGTGCTCGCCTCGGGTGACGGGCCGGGGCTCCTGACGCTCGAGTGCGGCGCCAGCCGCTACTCGCTGCACACCTACGACCCCGACGATTTCCCGCGGCTTCCGGAGGTCGATCACGGGCGCACCTTCGGCGTCGATCGCGACACGTTCCTGCAGGCCGCGCAGCGCGTCCTGCGCGCCGCATCGAGCGACGATTCGCGTCCCGTGTTGACCGGCGTCCTGGTCGAGTTCGCGAGCGGCGTGCTGACGATGGCCGCGACCGACTCCTATCGCATGGCCGTGCGCACGACGCCGCTCGAGGGGGGTCCGCCCGAGGATCTGACGGCAATCGTCCCCGCCCGCGCTCTCTCCGACCTCGTCCGCGTCGCGGCCTCCGTCGAGGGCGAGGGACTGGAGATCGTGGTCGAGGAGAACCAGGTGCTGTTCGGCACCGGAGACGTGTGGCTCGGCGCCCGCCGCATCGAGGGGCAGTTCCCCGAGTTCCGCCGCCTGCTGCCCGAGACGTTCGAGCACGAGGTCTCGCTGCCGCGTGCCGAGTTCGCCGATGTGATCGCCCGCGTCGAGGTGCTGGCCGGCCGCTCACCGCTGCGGCTGGCGTTCACGCCCGGCGAGCTGACGGTGTCGGCACAGACGCAGGAGGTCGGCGAGGGGCGTGAGTCGCTGCCCTGCGACTTCCGTGGCGAGCCACTCGAGATCGGCTTCAATCCGGCGTTCCTGCGCGAAGGCGTCGAGAGCATCCCCGGGGACACGGTCGTGCTGAAGCTGATCACGCCGCTGCGGCCGGGCCTGCTCACGGGCGGCACGGACGACTACTGGTACCTCATCATGCCGATCCGCCTGGCGACCTAGTCAGCGCGACGCGGTGCGCGTCGAGCACGTTCGGGCCACGGACTTCCGCTGCTATGACCGGCTCGATTGCGCGCTGGGCGGTGAGGTGCTCGCGGTCGTCGGACGGAACGGCGCCGGCAAGACGAGCCTCCTGGAGGCCGTGCACTTCGGCGCGCTGGCGTGGTCGCCGCGAACCTCGGACGACGCCCGGGTCGTGCGCATCGGTGCCGAGGTCACGCGCGTCGAGCTGAGCGGGGCGCTGCGCGGGGCGCCGACGACGTGGGCGGTGGGATTCCAGCCGGGCTCGCCCAAGCGCGCCACGGTCGACGGCGCTCCCTGCGCGACGATCGACGCCCTGGCCGAGCACGCGGCCGTGCTCGTGTTCACGCCGGAGCGGCTGGCCGTGATGAAGGGCGCCCCGGCGCTGCGCCGGCGCTACCTCGACCGCGCCGTCGCGCGCTCGTGGCCGCGCTATGCGACCGTCGCCGGCGCCTACGCAGGGGCCCTGCAACAGCGCAACCAGCTGTTGCGGCGGCTACGCGCGGGCGGACGGGCCCACGACGCGCTGCCGCCGTGGGATGCCCAGCTGGCCCAGCTGGGCGCGGAGATGAGGCGGGCCCGGGCCCGCCTCGTCGCAGCCCTGCGCGAGCCGTTCGCGCGGCATCTCGCCGAGATCGGCGACCTCGACGAGGCCGTCGAGCTGCGCTACGAAGCACGCGGGCCCGAGGACGAGGCGGGTCAGCTGGCCGAGCTGGAAGCGCGCCGCGCGGGAGACGTCGAGCGCGGTTCCACCTCGACGGGGCCGCATCACGACGAGCTCGCGTTCGCCCAGGGCGAGCGGGATCTGCGCACCTACGGCTCGCAGGGCGAGCAGCGCTCTGCCGTGCTGGCGCTGCTCACCGCCGAGGCCGATCTCGTGCACGAGGTGCGCGGCCTGCGGCCGGTGCTGCTGCTCGACGACGTCGCCAGCGAGCTCGACCTCGGGCGGGCGCAGAGCCTGCTCGGCCTGCTAAGGGCGCGCGGGCAGGTGCTCGTCACCGCCACCGACACCCACCAGCTGGGCGAGGCCTGCGATCGCGTCATCAGTGTTTCCGACGGGCAGGCGCATCCGCGATGATGCCGGGGTGAGCGGCCTCGAGGACATCGGCTCGATCCTCGGCCGCGCGCTCGGCAC
>JALYLC010000346.1 GCA_030774435.1 Actinomycetota bacterium | reverse complement strand
GCATCCGAGTGGGCTACGACGCAGGCGCCCGCGTTCCTGCGCGTACGATCCAGCCCGATGCAGCGCGCAGTCGCGATCGCACTCGCGGGTGGACTGCTCGCCGCTTCGGCTGGCGCGTTCGCTCTCGCGCAGTTGCTCAAGCTCGAACGCTCGCCGATCGAGGCCATTCAGGTCGACCCGACGCCCAACCACGGCCGAGGGCAGCTCGACCGCCACGACAGCGCGCTGTTCTCGCCGCGCTGCGCCGCACCGTGCCTGGCGAGCGCGCAGGTGCGCTTCCGGGTGCATACCTCGGGGCCGGTCAGCGCCGAGCTCCTCGGGCCGGGCGGATCGGTCGTGCGCAACCTCGGTCGCCTGCCCCACCCGGGCGGGCGCGTCCGCGTGAGCTGGAACGGCCGCGACGCGACGGGCAAGCTCGCGCCCGATGGCTCCTACCGGCTGAAGGTGAGCCTTTCCGGCCGGCACATCGAGCTCCTCAACCCGCTCGCGCTCGACACGGCCGTGCGCGTCCTGGGCACCCACGTGTCGCGGCGCGTGATCTCGCCCGACTGCGACTCGCACGGCGATCGGGTGACCGTCGTCGTGCGCGGCCGGGAGCAGCTGGCCGGCCTCGCTCTCGAGGTGCGGCAGGGCTCGCAGCTCGTGCGCACGGTGCGCGTGAAGAGCCGGGCCCGTGCGCTCGCGATCAGCTGGCCGCCGCGTGCGGGCAAGCGCTGCACGACGGCACCGGACGGCCTCTACGGGTTACGGGTGATCGCCCGCGACGTTCCCGGCAACACGCGCGCGTTCGACCTCGGAACAGTGCGTGCGCGCGGGGTCGCCCTCACGCTGCCCAATCGCGCGATCGTCGCTGGGCGGCGCGTCCGCGTGGGCATCTCTGCCGACGCGCGCGGCCTGCGCCTCGATCTCGCGCGGCTCGGAGCGGCTCCTGCGGTACTCGAGCGCCGTACGCACGCGCCCGCCGCGGTCGCGCGCATTCCGGCCGGAGCGCGCGGCGGCGTCTACGCCGTCAGCAACCGCCACGCCGGACGCACGTCGCAGGCACTGCTGGCGGTGCGCGGCACGCGACCTGCCCGCGTCGCGTTGCTCGTCAGTGGGCGCCCAAGAGCAACGCTGGCCGCGTTCCAGCGGCGCCTCGATGCGCTCGGCATCCGCTTCGACGCCGTGACGCTGCGGGACGCCTCGGCGGGCGGCCTGGACGGCTACAAGGCCCTGGTCGCGCCGCGCGGTGGTGGCAGCGTGGCCGAGATCGCCGGTGTCCAGCTTGTGACGAGCCTCGCCGGCATCAGACGCGGGCTCGGTTCGTGATCCCCGCGCTGTACGCGCTGATCGGCGCAGCCGGTCTCGCCGGCCTGCTCACGCGCGCCGGCCGACGGGAGCGGGTCGCCTCGCTCCTGCTGGTCGCGGCCGGAACGCTTGCGCTGCTCGGGTGGCTCGGAGTCGCCCACACGTTGCGCGCGCACGCAGTTCCAGCCGCCGTCGCGCTCGTCGTGGCGCTCGCCGCGGGCATCGCCGCAGCTCGCGGCTTGCAGCGCTGGCCGCTCGCGCTCCCGTTCGCGGCCTGCCTCGCGGCGCCGTTCCGCTTCCCGGTGCATATCGGGAGCCAGGACGCGAACCTGCTCGTCCCCCTCTACGCCGTGATCGGGGTGGCCTGGCTCGCGCTCGCCCTCGAGACGCTGCGGGGCGCCGTCGCGGTGCGGCTCCCTCCGCGGCGCCTGGCACTGCCGCTGCTCGTGTTCGTCGCCTGGGAGGCCGCCTCGCTGGCGTGGAGCGACAGCGCATCGGAAGGCGCCAAGGCCATGGCCTTCTACGCGCTGCCGTTCGGCGTCCTGCTGGCCGCGCTCGTTGCGCATCCGCCGCCGCTCCCGAAGCTGCCCGACCTGCTGCGGGTCCAAGTCGCCCTGGCGCTGGCGTTCGCTGCGGTCGGCGTCTACCAGGTGCTCCGCCACGACGTCTGGTGGAACCGCAAGTTGATGGTGTCGAACGCGTTCAGCTCGTTCTTCCGGGCCAATTCGATCTTCTACGACCCGTCGATCTTCGGGCGCTACCAGGCCGTGACGATCACGCTCGTGTTCGCGGCGCTGCTTTTCGGCACCGTGCGCCGGCCGCTCGCCGCGGGGATCGCCGCGGGCCTGGCCTGGGTCGGGATCCTCACGTCGTACTCCCAGTCGGCGCTGCTGGCGCTGTGTTCCGCGGTCGCCGCCGGGCTCGCGCTCACGTTCGGACGGCGCCTCGCCTGGCTGCTCCTGCTGGGCGCGCTGGCCGTCGGCGTCGGACTCCTGGCCGTGCCCTCGGTGCGCCACGCCGGTCTCGACCGCGTGACGTCCAAGCGCTCCGACCTCGTGGGCGACGGGCTCCGCCTGTTCAAGGCGCACCCGCTCGCGGGCGTGGGTCTCGGCGGCTCGACGCGGGCGGCGCGTGAGCAGACCGACCGCGGACGCGCGGTGCGCCACGCACAGCACGTGATGCCGCTGACCGTGGCCTCGGAGCTCGGCCTCGTCGGCCTCGCCCTCGTCGCCTGGCTGCTCACCGTGCTGGCGCGCCTGGCGCTGATGCGCCCGTTCCGCCCCGAGCGCCTCGCGCTCGGCCTGGGCCTGCTCGCGATCTTCGTGCATTCGCTGTTCTACGCGGCCTTCTTCGAGGATCCGCTGACCTGGGGGCTGGCTGCGCTGCTCGCGGCCTGCGCCGCGCCTGGCATGATCGAGGGGCGATGATCGACGGTCTGACGAGGGTGCTGGTGCTCGCCCCGCACACCGACGACGGCGAGTTCGGCTGCGGCGGGGCGATGGCTCGGCTCGTCGAGAGCGGCGCCGACGTGCGGCAGATCGCGTTCTCCGTCGCTTCGCGCTCCCTGCCCGAGGGCTTCGCGCCCGACACGCTCGTGCACGAGTCGCAAGCCGCCGCGGACGCACTCGGCCTCGCCGCAGACGCGCTCACGGTGCACGACTTCGAGGTGCGTACGTTCCCCGAGGTGCGCCAGGAGATCCTCGAGCTCCTGATCGAGGCGCAGCGCGAGTTCGCGCCGGAGGCCGTGCTGCTGCCGACGATCGGCGACATCCACCAGGATCATCACACGATCGCGGCGGAGGGCCTGCGCGCCTTCAAGCGCACGACGATCCTCGGGTACGAGATCCCGTGGAACCAGTTCAGCTTCGCGAAGCAGTCCTACGTCGTGCTCGAGGAGCGGCATCTGGAGGCGAAGGTGCGCGCGCTCGAGTGCTACCGGTCGCAGCAGCACCGCAACTACGCGAACGAGGAGTACATCCGCAACCTCGCTCGCACCCACGGCATCGAGATCGGCCGGCCGTTCGCCGAGTGCTTCGAAGTCGTGCGATGGGTCGTGTGACGCCGAGGCCTCTCCGTGTCCTGCTGACCGCGACGGGCGCTCCGGGAGCGGCGCGGCTGATTCGGGCCCTGCAACAGAACGGCGAGCGCGAGCTGGCCGTGATCGGCACCGACATGAGCGCCCGCAGCGGAGGGCGCTTCCTGTGCGACGGCTTCCACGTCGTGCCTCCGGGGTCGAGCGACGAGTTCGCCCCCGCCGTGGCCGAGCTCGCGCGTCGCGAGGGCGCCGACGTCGTCTTCCCCCAGTCGAGCGGCGAGGTCGTGCAGTTCGCTGCCTACCGGGCGCTCTTCGAGATGCCGCTGCTGGTGGCCTCGCCCGAGGCGATCGCCGCCTGCGACGACAAGGCGCAGACGATGGCGCTGGCCGAGCGCGCCGGCGTGAAGGCGCCGCGAACGCTCCTGGCGCGCACACCGGACGAGTTCCGGGCGGCGGCGGCGGAGCTCGGGTACCCGATGCGCGAGGTGTGCATGAAGCCGCCGCAGGCCAAGGGCTCGCGGGGCTTCCGGGTACTGTCGGCGAACGTCGACCGCCGGCACGCGCTGCTCGAGGCGCGTCCCGGCCCGCTGCCGCTCTCCGTGGAGGAGGCGCTCGAGGCGATCGGCGACGAGGGCTTTCCGCCGCTGCTCGTGATGGAGCTCGCGACCGGTGAGGAGCACACGGTCGACGGCATCTGTCGCGGCGGTCGCCTCGTACTCGGCCACGCGAAGACGCGGGAGGCGATGCGCGCCGGGCTTGCGATGTATTTCGAGACCGCCGCCCAGCCCGAGCTGGAGGCGGCCGCTCGGCGTCTCGTCGCAGCGCTGGGGCTGGACTGGTTCGTCAATGTCCAGTTCATCGGCGAGCACCTGCTCGAGATCAATCCGCGCATCTCGACGATCGTCTACCAGGACGATCTCAACCTGCCGTACCTGGCCGTCCGCCTCGCGCTCGGCGAGCTCGACGAGGAGCAGTTGAGCGCCTACCAGCCGGTCGTGCGCACGACGAGGCGCGCGCTGCGCTACTACGACCAGGTCGAGTACGACGAGCCGTGACTGACGGCGGCGCTCCGAGCGCGCGCCTACGGACGCTCGCCAGCCAATCCGCGATCTACGGCATCGGGCCGGTGATCGCCCGCTTCGCCGGCCTGCTGTTGCTGCCGATCTATGCGCGCCACCTCGGCCCGGGCGAGGTCTCGAACGTCGGCCAGGTCGTCGCGCTCGTCGCGGTCGGTGCCACCGTCGCGCAGCTCGGGCTCGTCAACGCGCTGTTCCGCTTTGCAGCCGAGCGCGAGGGGGACGCGCGCTTCGCCGTCGCCCGCACGGCGATCGCGCTGTGCGCGGTTGCGGGCATCGCCCTGACGCTGATCGCGGCCATCTCGACGCCCTTCGCCGCGCCGCTCTTCCTCGGCGACGGCAACACGGCGCTCTGGCTGGTGGCGTGCGGCGGTCTGCTCGTCTCGCTGCTGTACGAGCCGGCGGCCGGCCTCTACCGCGTCGATCAGCGTCCGCAGAGATTCCTCGCCGTCACGCTCGTGAACGTCGCCGTCACGGTCGTCGTCAGCGTCGTCTGGATCGTCCACTTCGACGGCGGCGCGCTCGGCCTCATGGCGGGCTCCTACACCGGCACGCTCGTCGCGCTGCTGGTCGTCCTGTGGGATCGCCGGGACGCGCTCTTCGGCCCGATCGACCGCGCGCTCGCCGGGCCGTTGCTGCGCTTCGGGCTGCCGTTCATGCCCTCGCGCGTGGCCCTGTGGGCGCTCAACCTCTCCAACCGGATGCTCGTGCTGTGGCTCGGCACCCGGGCGCTCGCGGGCGTGTTCGTGGTGGCGGCGAACGTGGCGTCGGCAGTCGCCCTGCTCGTCACGGCCTTCCAGCTGGCCTGGCCGCCGTTCGCGTATGCGATCAAGGACGACGAGGAGGCCCGCAGCGTGTATCGCTCCGTGCTCACGGTCTGGCTGCTCGTGGCGCTCGCGGTCGTGCTGCCGCTCGCGCTCGCCCGCGAGTGGGTGATCGCGCTCCTGGCGGGCGAGAAGTGGCGCGGCGGTGCCGATGCGATGGCGCTGCTGGCACTCGGCCTCGCGTTCTACGGCGCCTACTACGTCGTCGGCGTCGCGGTGGGGCGCGCCAAGCGCACGCAGCTGAACTGGGTCGTGACGGGCGTGGCGGCGGTCACGAACGTCGTGCTCTGCATCGTGCTCATCCCGCCCTACGGCGCGAAGGGAGCCGGCGCGGCCTCCGCGATCGCCTATCTCCTCATGGCGGTGCTCATGGTCGCACGCGGCAATCGCGTGTTCCCCGTTGGCTACGAGTGGCGGCGCCTGGCCGCTCTCTGCGCCCTTGCCGCTGGTCTCTTCGCCCTGGGCGACACGGCCTTCGCGGCGCGCGGTACCTCCGGCGTGGTCGCGCGCCTCACGGTCGCCGCGCTCTTCGTGCCGCTCGCGCTCAGCGCAGATCTGGCAGTGCGCCGCGCAGCGCCTCGGCGGTGACCGCGGCCTGCTCGCTGGGCGCGCGCGCCGGCGCCGAGAGCTCCCGCGCCGCCTCGAACACGCGCAGCCCCGCGCGGGCGAACGCCGTCGGCGTCGGCATGGCTGCGCGCGTCTGCACCAGCACGAACGTGCCGAACGTCGCCACCTCGTAGTCGCCCGCAAGTTGCGAGCGGAAGCGCTCGTAGCGCGCGTCGCTCGTCCCGCGCAGCGCGACGTACCAGCCGTGCGCGATCGGGCCGTGCAGGCGCTTCAGCGATCGCACGATCAGCTGCGGCTCCGAGCGGGCCGTGCCGCGCGCCGAGGCGAGCGCGTGGTTGCCCCCGGGCGAGAGCACGCCGGAGGCGAAGGCCTCGTCGTAGCCGAGGAAGAGGTCGTTGCGCGCGAAATTGGCGCGCAGGTAGCCGGCGGCGGTGCCGAGGTTGGCTTTCTGCTGCGCCCAGGCGCCGCCGCGGTAGCGGTAGTCCGCAAGGCGTGCTCCACGCGTGGCCTCGACTGCGGTGACGAGCGCAGCAGCGGCCAGCGTTGCCGCGAATGCACTGCGCCAGCCGAGCAGCCGGCCCAGCGTCGAGGCGCCGTAGGCGATGGCGATGCCCGCGAGCGGCAGCGTCTCGATCACGTAGCGCACGTGGTTGTCCGAGTTCGGGATGCGGACGACGGCGAGCACCGCCAGCGGCAGCAGGATCCAGCTCGCGACGAGCACTGCTCGGCCGAGACCGTCGCGGGCCAGCGTGACGAGACCCACGAGTGCGAGTGCGCCGCAGACGAGCAGGTAGAGCGCGATGGCCGCACCGCCTGAGCGCGGCACTCCGACGAAGTGCGCCCCGGCCTGCGCCGCGACGTCGCTCAGCGACGGCTTGGGAATGGTGGTCCCCCGCGGTTGCGGCACCTTGTCGAGCCGCGAGGCGAGCACGAGGTAGCCGATGCCGAGCGGCGCCGTGCCCGCGATCACGCCCGCCGCGGCGTAGAGGGGCCTGCGCCAGGCGGCGCGCTCGCGCACCTGCAGCAACTCGGCGAGCACCGTGAGCGCGGCAATGAGCCCCACCACGACGCCGTAGGGGTGCGTGTAGGTCGTCAGCACGAGCAGCGCGGCCGTTCCTGCCCAGTAGCGCGGCTCGTCCGTCTCGAGCGCGCGCACGAGGCACCACAGCGACAGCGCGCTGAACGCGAGGAAGAGCGAGTACATGCGCGCGAAGTCGCCGTAGTAGAGCGCGACCGGCGAGAGCGCGACCATCCAGGCCGCGCCGGCCCCGACGGCAGGCCCGCCGAGCGCGCGGCCCAGCAGCCCCACGGCCACGATCGCAAGCAGCATCCCGGCGGCCGAGATGGCACGCGTCGCAACCAGGCCGCCGCCGAACTCGGCCACGAGCTTGGCGAGCAGGAAATGCAGCGGCGCGCCGCCCCGCACGAGTTGCACCGTCTCCAGCAGTTCGCCGAGCGGCCGGCGGGCGACCATGACCGCCAGCGCCTCGTCGCGGTGCATGACGCGGTCGCCGAGGTAGGGCAGCAGGCGAGCTGCCGCAACGACGCAGGCGGCGGCGATACTCGCGCGGTAGGCCAGCGCCGGGGTCGGTCGCACCACGCAAGGGTAGGCCGTTGACCGTCTAGGATGCGCACGTGCATCGAGCCGTCGTGTCGCTCCCCGACGGCCTCGATTCGCAGGTGCGCTGGCTCGTGGGCCAGCTCTGTGCCGCGGCGGGCCTCGCGGTTGCCGACGGCGCGCCCGCGCTGCCGCTCGATCCCGCCTGGGATCTCCCGGGCGCTGCCGCGGTGCTCGCGCGCCGGGAGGAGCTCGGCGG
>JALYLC010000345.1 GCA_030774435.1 Actinomycetota bacterium | reverse complement strand
GGTGGCGGCGGTGGCCGTCCCGGTGGCGGTGGCGGCGGCG
Source organism: Actinomycetota bacterium (assembly GCA_030774435.1). GTDB lineage: Bacteria > Actinomycetota > Thermoleophilia > Gaiellales > JALYLC01 > JALYLC01. Next base: position 8,501 of record JALYLC010000345.1, on the reverse strand, counting down.
GTCGCGGACAGCAGACGGGCCCTTCGGGCCCCTCGGCCCCCGTCGGACGCCGTGCCCCCGATCGCTCGGCGCGCCCGCCGGCCGAGGCCCCCCCGGTCGAGCCTCCCGTCGAGGCCCCGGCTCCCGAGGCCCCTGAGGCCGCCGCGGAGGGTGAGGCCTGATGCTGCTCCCACGCCGTTTCAAGTACCGCAAGCAGCAGCGCGGCAGCCGCGCCGGAATGTCGAAGGGGCACCAGACGGTGCAGTTCGGCGAATTCGGCCTGAAGTCGCTCGAGAACGGCTGGATCACCAACCGGCAGATCGAGGCGGCCCGTATCGCGATGACGCGCAAGATCCGCCGTCGCGGCAAGGTCTGGATCACGATCTTCCCGGACAAGCCGGTGAGCCAGAAGCCGCTGGAGACGCGCATGGGCTCGGGCAAGGGACCGCCGGAGCGCTATGTCGCCGTCGTCAAGCCCGGCCGCGTGATGTTCGAGCTGGCCGGCGTGCCGGAGCCGCTGGCGCGCGAGGCAATCCGCCTGGCAGCCATGAAGCTGCCCGTGCGGACGAAGTTCGTCAAACGGGAAGGTGATCTCTTTGAAGGCTAATGAGATCCAGGACCTGACCGACGACGAGGTGGCCCAGAAGCTCGAGGAGGGCCGCCGCGAGCTGTTCAACCTGCGCTTCCAGCACGCCACGGGGGCGCTCGAGAACACCGCTCGGCTGAGATTGGTCAAGAAGCAGATCGCGCGGCTGCTGACGCTGCAACTGCAGCGTGCATCCGCGAAGGAGCGTGCGTGATGGCGGACGACGACAACCAGGTCGAGGAGGGCGCCGACGCGCCTGAGGCGCCCGAGACCGAGGCTGCGGCCGTGAGCGAGGAGCCGGAGAAGCCGGCCAGGCGCACGCGTGCCAGGAAGGCTGCGGAGCCGGAGGCCGAGGAGGCCGCTGCACCCCCCGAGCAAGAGGCCGCCCCGGTGGCCGAAGAGGCTGCGCCCGCCGCAGAAGAGGCCGCCCCGGTGGCCGAAGAGCCCGCGGCCAAGCCCGCGCGGGCAGCGCGTGGCAAGAAGGCGGAGCCTGCCGAGGAGGCTGCAAAGCCGAAGCGCACCCCGCGCGCCAAGCCGCTCAAGAAGGAAGCTCGGCCCAAGGAGCGCAAGCCCCATGTGCGCGAGCCCCGGCCGCTGCCGGTGGAGGGTCGCCGCAAGGAGCGCCGCGGGATCGTCGTCTCGGCCGCCATGGACAAGACGATCACGATCCGCATCGACTCCGCCAAGCCGCACCCCAAGTACCACAAGATCGTGCGCCGCTCCACGCGGCTGCACGTGCACGACGAGCGCAACGAAGCCGGAGTCGGGGATGTCGTGCGCATCGTCGAGACGCGTCCTCTGTCGAAGTTGAAGCGCTGGCGCATGGTCGAGATCGTCGAGAAGGCGAAGTGAGGACCCGATGATCCAGGCTGAAAGCCGGCTGCGCGTGGCCGACAACACGGGCGCGAGGGAGATCCTCTGCATCCGCGTGCGCGGCGGCTCCAAGCGCCGCTACGCGCGAGTCGGCGACATCATCGTCGGCGCCGTCAAGCAGGCGACGCCGAACGGCTCCGTGAAGAAGGGCGAGGTCGTCACGGCGGTCGTCGTGCGCACCAAGAAGTCCTTCGCGCGCGACGACGGCACCTACATCGCCTTCGACGACAACGCGGCCGTGATCATCGACGCGGCTCGCAACCCACGCGGTACGCGCATCTTCGGGCCTGTCGCCCGCGAGCTGCGCGAGCGCAACTTCATGAAGATCGTCTCGCTCGCCCCGGAGGTGCTCTGATGGCCAACGCGACCAAGACCGCGCCCCGTCTCAAGATCCGCCGCGGCGATCTCGTCGAGGTGCTGACGGGCAAGGACGTCGGCCGCCGCGGCAAGGTGCTCGAGGTCATCCCGAGCGAGCGCCGGCTGATCGTCGAGAAGATCAACATGGTGAAGCGCCACACGAAGCCCCGTCCCGTCAAGGGGTCGCGCGGCGCCCAGATGACGCCGGGAGGCGTGATCGAGAAGGAAGCGGCCATCCGCGTCGACAACGTCGCGCTCGTGTGCCCCCGCTGCAACGAACCGACTCGCGTCGGCTACCGGATCGCGGACAACGGCGACAAGCTCCGCCATTGCCGCCGCGCCGGCTGCCACGCAGACATCGAGAAGTGACCTGATCGCAATGGCAGAGACCACAATCACACCGCCGCGGCTGCGCGGGCGCTACGAGGGCGAGGTGCGCGGAACGCTCCAGGAGCGCTTCGGGTACAGCTCGCCCATGCAGATGCCCCGCCTCTCCAAGATCACGCTCAACATGGGCGTGGGCGAGGCCAAGCAGAATTCCAAGTCCCTCGACGAGGCTGTCGAGCAGCTCGCGATCATCGCGGGCCAGCGGCCGCTGATCACGAAGGCCAAGAAATCGATCGCGGGCTTCAAGCTGCGCGAGGGCATGCCGATCGGCTGCAAGGTGACGCTGCGCGGCGCCCGCATGTGGGAGTTCCTCGACCGCCTGATATCCGTGGCGCTGCCGCGCATCCGCGACTTCCGCGGGCTCGATCCCGCTTCGTTCGACGGCCGCGGCAACTACTCGCTGGGCGTGCGCGAGCAGATCATCTTTCCCGAGATCGACTACGACCGGATCGATACCGTGCGCGGCCTCGACGTGACGATCACGACGACCGCGAACACCGACGAAGAGGCACGCGAGCTGCTGCGAGCGCTCGGAATGCCGTTCAGGGAGGCGTGACGTGGCGAAGACGTCGCTGAGAGTCAAGGCCGCGAAGACGCACCGCTACAAGGTGCGCAACTACACGCGCTGCAATCGCTGTGGACGGCCGCGTGCCGTCTTCCGCAAGTTCGGCGTCTGCCGCATCTGCCTGCGCGAGCTCGCGCACCAGGGCGTCATCCCCGGCATGACCAAGTCGAGCTGGTAGGCCGCGATGCTGACCGATCCAGTCGCCGACATGCTGACCCGCATCCGGAACGCCAACCTGGCGCGCCACGAGACGGTGTCCATGCCCACCTCCAAGCTCAAGGTCGAGATCGCTCGCCTGCTGCTCGACGAGGGCTACGTCGAGGCCTTCGTCGTCGCGCGCGGCGAGGAGTCCTTTGACGTGCTCACGGTCACGTTGAAGTACGCTGACGACCGTCGACGCGTGATCCAGGGCATCAAGCGCATCTCGAAGCCCGGTCGTCGCATCTACGCCAAGGCCGACCGCCTGCCGAAGGTGCTCGGCGGTCTCGGTACCGCGATCATGTCCACCCCCGTAGGCGTGATCACCAGCCGTCAGGCCGCAGAGCGCGGCATTGGCGGGGAAGTGCTCTGCTTCGTCTGGTAGTCCTGCAATGAGCCGCATCGGAAGAGCCCCCATCACCCTGCCAGCCGGCGTCGAGATCGACATCGGTCCTGGACGCGTGGGCGTCAAGGGCCCGAGAGGGACGCTCGAGCAGGCCGTCCCGCACGAGATGACGGTGAGCGTCGACGACGGCGTCGTGACGGTCACGCGCCCCACCGACCGCGGCCCGCACCGCTCGCTGCACGGCCTCACGCGCACGCTCGTCGCGAATATGGTCGAGGGCGTCACGAATGGCTACGAGAAGCGCCTGGAGATCCAGGGCGTCGGCTATCGCGCCGCATTGCGCGGCTCGTCGATCGAGCTGCTGCTCGGCTTCTCGCACCCCGTCGTCGTGGAGCCGCCCGCCGGCATCGAGTTCGAGATCCCGGCGCCCACGCAGATCATCGTGCGGGGCATCGACAAGCAGTCCGTCGGTCAGGTCGCTGCGGACATCCGCCGCCTGCGACCGCCCGAGCCATACAAGGGCAAGGGCATCCGCTACACGGGCGAGATCGTTCGCCGCAAGGTCGGGAAGCGCGCATGAAGCTCAGCGTCGAACAGAAGCGCAGGCGCAGGCATCGCCGCGTGCGCGGCAAGGTGCACGGCAGCGCGGGTCGCCCGCGCCTGTGCGTGTTCCGCTCCAGCAAGGGCATCTACGCCCAGGTCATCGACGACGACGCGGGCCGCACGCTCGCGGCCGCCTCGACGCTCGCGCTGGGCGGGTCCAGTGGCACGAAATCCGAAAGGGCCGCCGAGGTCGGCAAGCTCGTGGCGCAGCGCGCGCGCGAGGCCGGCGTCGAGAAGGTCGTGTTCGATCGCGGCGGCTACCTCTACCACGGGCGAGTCAAGGCACTCGCCGACGGCGCCCGCGAGGGCGGCTTGGAGTTCTGATGGGACGCATTCCGCAGCAGCGAGACGGAGGCGAGCTCCAGGAGCGCGTCGTCGAGATCAACCGCGTGGCCAAGGTCGTCAAGGGCGGCCGGCGCTTCTCGTTCACGGCGCTGGTCGTCGTGGGCGACGAATCCGACCAGGTCGGGATCGGCTACGGCAAGGCCAACGAGGTCCCCGTCGCCATCTCCAAGGCTGTCGACGACGCCAAGAAGAACCTCTTCCGCGTGCCGCGCTACCGCGCGACAATCCCGCACGAGGTTCTCGGCATCTTCGGCGCCGGACGCGTGATGCTCAAGCCGGCCGGGCCGGGCACCGGCGTGATCGCCGGCGCCGGCGTACGCGCCGTGCTGGAGCTCGCAGGCATTCGCGACATCCTCGCGAAGTCGCTCGGCACGTCGAACCCGATCAACCTGGTGCGCGCGACCGAGGCCGGCCTCAAGGCGCTACGGCGCCCCGAGGACGTCGCCAAGCTGCGCGGCAAGACGGTCGCAGAGGTCCTCCCGCCCCGCGCGCGCCCGGTCGTCGCGGCCGCTGCGGCGCCGGAGAGTGAGGCCTGATGGCCATCCGCGTGACCCAGGTGAAGTCGAAGATCGGCCACAAGCGCGAGCACCGCGGTACGCTGCGGGCTCTCGGTCTCGGGCGCATCGGCCAGACGGCGGTGCACGAGGACTCGCCCTCCCTGCGCGGGATGCTGCACAGCGTGGCATTCCTGATCAGGGTGGACGAGGGCGCGACGGCTGAAAAGAAGGACGCGTGATGGAAGAGCAGGAGCGCATCGGTCTCCACAACCTCTCGCCGACACCGGGCTCCACCAAGGAGCGCAAGCGGGTCGGGCGCGGGCAGGGCAGCGGCACGGGCAAGACCTCGGGCCGCGGCCAGAAGGGCCAGAAGTCGCGCTCCGGCTCGCACATGATGCGCGCCGGGTTCATCGGCGGTCAGATGCCGCTGTACATGCAGGTGCCCAAGCTGCGCGGCGCGCACTCGAAGGACTCCATGCCGGTCGGCCCCTTCCGCACGTTCACGCACGGCGTCAACGTCTCCTCGCTCGCCGCGCGCTTCGAGGCCGGCGCCGAGGTCACGCCCGAGACGCTGCTGGCCGCGCGCGTGCTGCGCACGCTGCGCCACCCGGTCAAGATCCTCGGAGACGGCGAGATCGCCATCGCGCTGACCGTGCACGCCCATCGCTTCTCGGCCTCCGCCCGCCAGAAGATCGAGGCCGCCGGCGGCACCGTCGTCCTGATCGACCCCGTGGAGGAGCCTGAGGCCCCCGTGCGCGACGAGGTCAAGCGCGCTGCCTCCGAGGCCAGGGCCGCGGCGGCCGCGAAGGCGCCCAAGAAGAAGCGCGCCGCGGATGACGACGAGGACGTGGCTGCCGACGCCGCCGACGAGCGCGAAGAGGCCAAGCGAGCGGCCTCCGAGGCCAGGGCCGCCGCCGCTGCGGAGAAGAAGCCTGCAGAGGACGAGGATGCGGTCGCGGCCGATGGCGCCGCCGAGGAGCCCGTCGCCGAGAGCGGCGAGCCCGCCGCCGAAGAGAGCGCGGAGGGCGACGAGGCCTGATGGGCGCGCTCATGAACATCTGGCGCGTCCCCGAGCTGCGGCGACGGCTGGGATTCACGTTCGCGATCATCGCGCTCTACCGCATCGGCTCGTGGCTCCCCACGCCGGGCGTCAACACGAGCTCCCTGCGCACGTTCTTCGGCCAGGGTGCCAACGGCACGATCCTGAGCGTGCTCAACATCTTCGCCGGCGGGGCGCTCGCGAACCTCTCGCTGTTCGCGCTCGGGATCATGCCGTACATCACTGCCTCGATCATCATCCAGCTGATGCAGACGGTCGTCCCGTCACTCGAGAAGCTCTCCAAGGAAGGCGAGTCGGGCTACAAGAAGATCACGCAGTACACGCGCTACCTGACGGTCGTGCTCGCGGCCTTCCAGTCGGCCGGTTACGTGTTCCTCTTCCACAACGGCTCGGCCATCGGCGCCAACGACCTGCTGCCCGACCTCACCGTCGGCCGCTTCATCCTGATCGTGACCACGCTCACGGCCGGTACGACGCTGCTCATGTGGATGGGCGAGCTGATCACGCAGCGCGGGGTCGGCAACGGCATCTCGCTGCTGATCTTCGCCTCGATCCTGACCTCGGCGCCGCCGGCGATCGACGCCTGGCTGAACGGCGGCACGTTCGAGAAGCTCGCGCTTCCGATCGTCACGCTCGCCGTGATCCTCGCGGTCGTGTTCATGAACGAGGGGCAGCGCCGTATCCCCATCCAGTACGCCAAGCGCCAAGTCGGCCGCCGCATGATGTCCGGAGGCTCGACCTATCTGCCCCTGCGCGTGAACATGGCAGGCGTCATCCCGGTGATCTTCGCGGTCGCGGTGCTCTTCTTCCCGTCGACCGTGGGTCAGCTCGTGCCCGGACTCAAGCCGCTCTCGACCTTCTTCTCACCGGGCGGCTGGCCGGCGATCATCCTCGAGTTCACGCTGATCGTGATGTTCACGTTCCTGTACACGGCCGTCACGTTCAACCCGGTCGATCAGGCCGACAACCTCAAGAAGTACGGCGGCTTCGTTCCGGGGGTCCGTCCCGGTGCGCCCACTGCGCGCTACCTCGACCGCGTGCTCACGCGCCTGACGTTGCCCGGAGCGATCTTCCTCGGGCTGATCGCGGTGCTGCCGAACCTGTTCATCCGCTACGGCGGGTTCTCGCAGGCCACGGCCCGCGGGCTCGGCGGCACCTCCGTGCTGATCGTGGTGGGTGTGGCGCTCGACGCGATGCGGCAGATGGAGTCGCAGCTGACGATGCGCCACTACGAGGGCGTTCTCAAGAAGTAGCGCGGAATGCTGGCCGTGCTCCTGTTCGGCCCGCCCGGTGCAGGCAAAGGCACCCAGGCGGCTGCCGTGGCCGCCGCGAGCGGCGTTCCGCACATCGCCACGGGCGACATGTTCCGGGAGCACCTGCGTTCCAACAGCAAGCTGGGGCAGCTGGCGCGCTCCTACATGGAGCGCGGTGACCTGGTGCCCGACGACGTGACGATCGGCATGCTCGCCGAGCGCATCGAGCAACCCGACGCACTGGGCGGATTCGTGCTGGACGGGTTCCCGCGCACGGTCGAGCAGGCAGTGGCGCTCGATCGCCTGCTCGCGCAGCGGGAGGCGCGCGTCTCCGGCGTGCTCGACATCGAAGTCCCCGTCGACGAGCTGGTGCGGCGCATCGCCGGACGTCTCGTCTGCCGCGCGGCCAGCCATCCCTACCACCCGACCGATGCGCCACCCGCCGTCCCCGGGATCTGCGACATCGACGGCTCCGAGCTGTACCACCGCGACGACGATCGCGAGGACGTCGTGCGCAACCGCGTGGCCGTCTTCGAGCAGGAGACGCGGCCGGTGCGCGAGCACTACCGCGCGCTCGGTACGCCGGTCGTGACGATCGACGGCGCCCGCGGCCGCACCGAGGTGGAGGCCGAGCTCGTCGCGGCCGTGCGCGCGCTGAGGCAGACGTGATCCTGCGCAAGTCGCGGCGCGAGCTCGAGCGCATGGCGGCTGCCGGCTCCGTCGTCGCCCGCACGCTTGCGCTGCTGCGCGAGCGTGCGCGCCCGGGCGTGACGACGGGCGAGCTCGATCGCGCCGCGGAGGAGTTCATCCGCGGCCAGGGTGGCGTGCCGACGTTCAAGGGCTATCACGGCTTCCCGGCGTCGATCTGCGCCTCGCCCAACGACATGGTCGTGCACGGGATCCCCGGGGCCTATGCGCTGCAGGAAGGCGACGTCCTCTCGGTCGACGTGGGGGTCACGCTGCGCGGCTGGGTGGCCGACTCCGGCTACACGTTCTGGGTCGGCGATGGCGATCCGCCCGAGGACGTCGTGCGCCTGCTCGCAGCCTGTCGCGCCTCGCTCTTCGCGGCGGTCGAGCAGTGCGTCGACGGCCACCACCTCTCCGATCTCGGCCACGCCGTGCAGACGCGCGTCGAGGCCGACGGCTTCGGCGTGATCCGCTCGCTCGTCGGCCACGGCGTCGGGCGCCGCATGCACGAGGATCCGCAGATCCCGAACTACGGCCTGCCCGGCCGCGGCCACGTGCTGCGCCCTGGCATGACGCTGGCCGTCGAGCCGATGATCACAGCCAGCGGCGAGACCGATGTGCAACTCGACCCCGACGACGGCTGGTCGATCTACAGCGCGGACCACTCGCTCACCGCGCACTACGAGCACACCGTGGCGGTGACCGAGGACGGGCCGCTCATCCTGACCCGCCACGAGGGCTGGTCGCCCGTCGACGACGAGGTCT
>JALYLC010000344.1 GCA_030774435.1 Actinomycetota bacterium | reverse complement strand
CGGCTGACGACGGCGCACGCCAGGACCGCTCGGGGGAGGCGGCGGCTTGATGCGCGGCTCGCCGCCACCGCCACCACCGTCGTCCTCGCTCCAGCCGCCGTCCAGCTCGCCCTGCTCCCAGGCCTTGTCCTGTGCGCGCATGACCCGGAAGATGAAGTAGAACAGCCCGACCAGCGGCACTTTCAGGCCGAGGATCAGCCACAGGAACCAGAGGTTGTGACTCACGTGACACGTAGGGTACCGCGCGAGCTCTCGGCGCGTCAGCCGATTCCGTGCGACATGCTTGCGCGGTGAGCGCGCCCGGCGTCGACCTCATCGTTCCGCGCGAGCTCGTGCGCGCCACCGCCCGGCTGGCGGGCGCCCAGGTCTTCGTCAGCGCCTCGCTCCCGCTCAACGCGACGGTCGGCGCGGTCGCCGCCAAGCGGCTCTCGGGTCATGAGGGGCTGGCGGGCACGAGCGTCGGCATCGCGTTCCTGTTCAGCGTGCTCTCGCTGTACGTCGTCTCGAGCGTGGCGCAGAACCTGGGGCGCAAGCCGGTGCTGCTCGCGGGCCTGAGCCTGCTCGCGCTCGGAGCGCTCATCTGCGGCCTCGCTATCTGGGCGGCCAGCTATGCGCTGTTCGTCGTCGGCACCGCGATCTTCGGCACCGGGCAGGGGCCCTCGACACTCGGCCGCGCCGCGGCCGCCGACCTCTACCCGCCGATCCTGCGCGGCCGGGGAGTCGGGACGGTGGCCACCGCGGGTGCGATCGGCGCAGTTGTCGGGCCGCTGATCGCGATCGCCGCGGGCGGAGGAGCGACCGCGCTCGGCATCGTGCGCTCCGCGGGCCCCTTCCTCGCCGTCCCCCTGCTCGGAGTCGTCGCCGTCTGGCTGATCGTGCGTATGCGCCCCGATCCCCGTGATGTGGCGTCCAACCTCGGGAGCTGGTACCGCAAGCTGCCGCCGATCCCCGAGCCGCCCCCACCGAGACCCCGCGCGGAGCTCATCCGCCTCGGTCCGGCCCGGGCTGCGATCGCGGCCACCGCGCTCGGCCAGGCGGCGATGGTCGGCGTGATGTCGATCACTGCCGTCGAGCTCGGCGACCACGGCTGGGCCGATTGGCAGGTGCAGCTGCTCATGGCCGCCCATTTCGTGGGCATGTTCGCCCTCGCGTATCCCGTCGGCCTGCTGGCCGATCGCGTCGGCCGCCGCCGCACCAGCCTGCTCGGCCTCGGGGCCTGTGCCGTCGGCTCCTTCGGAACGGCCTTGACCGGCGCCTCGCCGCTGATCACGCCGTTCTTCTTCCTGCTCGGCCTCGGCTGGGCGGGCTGCTTCGTGGCCGGAACGTCGATCCTGGCGGACATCACCTCGCCGCGCGAGCGCGGTGTGCTCACAGCCAGCAACGACTTGATCGTCGCCCTCTGCGCAGCGACGGCTTCGATCACCGCAGGCGTGCTGCTCTCGGGCCTCGGCTTCTGGGCCGTCGGCGTGGTCTTCGGAACCCTGCTCGCCATCGCAGTTCCGGGCCTCTTGCGGCTCCAGGAGCCCACCGTCGGCGTCTATGTGGAGACCCCGACAGCCGAACTGGCCAGCCGTATCGCCTGAGCGACGCCGCAACAGTCGCCGGCCACGGGCCTAACCCGAGGCGACGCGCTCGACCAGTTGCCGGATCGCGGCTGTGTCCGCGGGGGCTCGCTCGCGGTGTTCGGGGCGATCGTGGAGGTCGGCCAGGGGCGGCGGGAGGGGCGGTGAGATTCCGGTGGCTCGTTCGACGGCTTCGGGGAATTTGGCGGGGTGCGCGGTGGCGAGGGCGACGAGGGGTGCTTCGCGAGCGGCTTTGCGGGCGCGGCCCGCGGTCAGGCCCACCGCGGTGTGCGGGTCCAGCAGCGTGCCGCTCCGGCGGTACTCGCTGCGCATCGCTTCGAGGGTCGCGTCGTCGTCCAGCGATGCGGCCTCGAACAGGTCGCGGACCGCCGCGAGGGCCGTGGCGTCCAGTGTCAGGGAGCCGGTTTCGGCGAAGCTGGCGAGCTCCCGGGCCGTGCGCTGGGGGTCTCGCCCGAAGAGCTCGAAGAGCAGCCGCTCCAGATTGGACGAGATCTGGATGTCCATGCTCGGACTGAGCGTCGGCACGACGCCGCGCGTCTCCAACCGGCCGGTCTCGAGCAGGCGCGGGAGGATGTCGTTTGCGTTCGAGCCGATCTCGAGCCGCTCGAGCGGCATCCCGCAGGCGTGCGCAACCCAGCCCGAGAGCACGTTGCCGAAGTTGCCCGTGGGGACGGCGAAGGCCAGCGCACGATCACCGAGGGAAGCGGTCGCCCAGGCGTAGTACGCCACCTGCGCGGCGATGCGCGCCCAGTTGATCGAGTTCATCGCCGCGAGGCCGGCGCGCTCGCGCAACTCGGCGTCGCCGAACAGCTCCTTGACGATGCGCTGGCAGTCGTCGAACGTGCCCTCGACTGCCACGGCGTGCACGTTCGCGGCATCGACCGTCGTCATCTGCCGCCGCTGGACGTCGCTCACCCGGCCCTCGGGGTAGAGCACGACGATCTGGGCGAGGCTGCACGAGGCCAGGCCGGAGATGGCCGCCGAGCCGGTGTCTCCCGAGGTCGCGACGAGCACCGTGATGCGCTGGTCGCGCTCGCCCAGCACGTGGTCGAAGAGCCGCCCAACGAGCTGCAGGGCGAGATCCTTGAAGGCCAGCGTGGGGCCGTGGAAGAGCTCGAGCAGCCACTCGCCGGCGTCCAGCTGCACGAGCGGGCAGACGGCCGGATGCCGGAAGCCGGCGTAGGCCTCGGAGCAGAGCCGCTGCAGCAGGGCCGGCGCGAGCTCGTCGCCCGCGAACGCTCCGACGACTCCGGCGGCGACGCTTGCGTAGCTCTCTCCGGGGCGAGTGCCCGGCAGCGCCGGCCAGCTCTCCGGGACGTACAGCCCGCCGTCGCTCGCGAGCCCGGCGAGCAGCGTGTCGCAGAAGCCAAGGGCAGGGGCGCGGCCGCGAGTCGAGACGTAGCGCACGGCTCAGACCGTAGAGGAACGAGGCTGAGCGACGCGCCACGGCGCGAGCTCGGCATCGGGGCACTCTGCCTCGATGCGCAGCAGGCGATTCCACTTGGCCGTGCGCTCGGAGCGCTGCGTCGATCCGACCTTGATCTGGCCGCTGCGCCAGCCCACGGCGAGATCGGCGAGCCAGGCGTCCTCGGTGTCCCCCGAGCGAGCCGAGATGACCGTTGCATAGCCCTCGCGCTGGGCGAGCTCGAGCGTCTCGCGCGCTCCCGAAAGCGTGCCGGCCTGGTTGGGCTTGACCAGAACCGCGTTGGCGACTCCCGCGGTGATTCCGTGCGCGAGCCGCTCGGGCGACGTTGCGAAGAGGTCGTCGCCGAGCAGCTGGACGTGCGCGCCAAGCAGATCCGTCGCGAGCCGCCAGGCGTCCCAGTCGTCCTCGCCGAGCGGATCCTCGATCGAGACGAGCCCGTAGCGTCGCGCCCAGCCCGCCGTCTCACGCGCCATCTCCGCGCCGTCGAGGCTGCGGTCCTCGCAGGCGAGCCGGTAGCCGCCGCCGTCGACGAGTTGCGTGGCTGCCACGTCGAGTGCCAGCGCGGCCTCGATGCCGGCGCGCTCGATGCCGCGGCTTGCGATCTCGAGCGCCTCCTCGTTCGAGGTCAGTGGCGCGGCCAGGCCGCCCTCGTCGGCCACGAGCGCGGTGTCGTGGCCACGTGCCCGCAACTCCGCCGCTGCGCCGTGGCGCACGAGCCCGGCGTGCTCGACGGCCTCGGCGAACGTCCTCGCGGCAAGCGGGATCACGAGCACGTCCTGCACGTCGACGGCGCGCCCGGCGTGCGCTCCGCCCGAGAGC
>JALYLC010000343.1 GCA_030774435.1 Actinomycetota bacterium | reverse complement strand
TTGATGGGCTGTTCACGATCGGGCAGGCGCTCGACTTCTTGCCGCCCGTGCTCTTCCTGCACGTCTTCCTCGCGTTCCCGAGCGGTCGGTTGCGCAACGGCGCTGAACGGGTGCTCGCCGCCGCCGCCTACTTCGTCGCGCTTGGGCTGCAGTTGGTCGCGATGGCTCTCGGCGGCTCCGGATCGGACACCTTCCTTAGCCTGGTCTCGCAGCCCGGCGCCGCCGGCCGAGTGCAGCAGTTCCAGCTGGTGGCGATCAGCGCCTTTGCGCTGGCCGGGATCGTGGTCCTTGCCGATCGGAGGCGGCGAGCGGGTCGCCCGCTGCGCCGCTCGCTCGCGCTGCTGATCGATTCGTTCGCGCTCGGCCTGGTGATGATCGCTCTCCTCTTCTTGTCGCACCTCTTCAGCGGGCCAGCGATCGAGCCGATCCAGTGGGCGACGTTCGCGATCATCGGCGTCGCGCCGATCGCCTTCCTGGTCGCTCTTCTCGATGCGCGCCTAGCGCGTTCGGCCGTCGGCGATCTGTTCGTGGAGCTGCGGGCCCAGCCGGCACCGGCGCACCTCCGCGCGGCGCTCGCGCGCGCCCTTCGGGATCCATCACTTACGCTCGCCTATTGGCTGCCGGACTTCGAGAGCTACGCCGACCTGGACGGCCGGCCGGTGGAGCTTCCGCAGGGCGGCGCGAAAGCTGTGACGCCGATCGACCGGGACGGAGCGCACGTGGCCGTGCTGCTGCACGACCCCTCGCTCGCCGACGAACCGGAGCTGCTGGCGGCTGTGACGGCCGCCGCGGGGATCGCGCTGGAGAACGGGCGACTGCAGGCCGAACTGCGGGCTCGCCTGGACGAGCTGAGCGGATCGCGCGCGCGGGTGATCGAGGCCGGGCAGAAGGAGCGGCAGCGATTGGAGCGCAACCTCCACGACGGTGCGCAGCAGCGGCTGATCGCGCTCTCGCTGGAGCTGAGCCTGCTCGAAGAACGACTGGACGCAGACCCCGAGACGCGAACGCGGCTCGGGCTCGCAAGGAGTGAGATCGCTGTCTCGCTCGCGGAACTGCGTGACGTCGCGCGCGGCATTCATCCCGCCGTTGTCAGCGGCCACGGCCTGGCGGTCGCGCTCGAGTCCCTGGCGGCTCATGGCCCGGTTCCGCTCCGCTTGACGATCGAGCTCGAGGGTCGGTTGCCCGAACAGGTCGAAGTGGCTGCGTACTACGTCGTCTCCGAAAGCGTCGCGAACATCGGCAAGCACGCACAGGCGACATCGGCGTCGGTCGAGGTCGCTCGCAGCAACGGTCATGCTGTTGTCGAGGTCGTCGATGACGGCGTCGGCGGCGCCGACACCGAGCAGGGCTCCGGCCTGCGGGGCCTGGCCGACCGGGTGGAGGCGCTCGGCGGTCGGCTTCGGGTCTGGAGCCCAAGCGGCGGCGGTACGCGTGTCAGAGCGGAGATCCCGTGCGCGTAGTGATCGCCGAGGACAGCGTCCTGCTGCGCGAAGGTGTTGCGCGCCTGCTCGCGGAAGCGGGATTCGAGGTTCTCGCCCAGTGCGAAACCGCCGACGACCTGCTGCTCAAGGTTCGGAGTTATGAACCGGATGTCGCGATCGTCGACATCCGCTTGCCGCCCACGCACAGCGACGAGGGTTTGCGCGCGGCGCTCGAGATTCGCGCGCGGCATCCCTCGGTCGGCGTGCTCGTGCTGTCGCAGTACGTCGAGCTCGGGCTGGCGATGAAGCTGCTCGCCGACTCGGCGGAGGGCGTCGGCTACTTGCTCAAGGATCGGATCAGTGAGGTTAAGGAGTTCGTCGCTGCGGTGCGACGCGTCGCAGAAGGCGGCTCCGCGCTCGACCCGATCATCGTCTCGACGCTGCTGTCGCGACGCCGAAGCGACGATCCACTCGCGCAGCTGACACCGCGGGAGCGGGAAGTGCTCGAGCTGATGGCCGCCGGAAGCTCAAACCAGGGAATCGCGGACAGGCTCGTGATCACGCTGCGCGCGGTGGAGAAGTACGTCTCCAGCATCTTCGGCAAGCTCGGGCTGCCCTCCAGCGGCAGCGAGTCGCGGCGCGTGCTGGCCGTCCTGCTCTACCTGCGCTCCTGAGGCGCCGGTCGCGCGAAGACACCAGAAAACCGTCCCTCGAAACGGCAAGTCTCCCGTCTTCCGCGCGGCGCTCACGGCTGCGAGCGTGAGTGAGTCATCGAAGCCGACGGGAGCGAGCCATGAAGACACGAGTCATCCAAGACAGGCCGGAGTCGACCGAGGTTGGGACGCCCGGAACGGCGGCGCCCGAGCAGCGCGAGCCGTATCGCAACATCGCGGCGCGGATGGGTCGCTGGAGCGCGCAGCACCGCAAAATCGCGTTCTTCGGCTGGCTCGCCTTCGTCGTTGCCGCGTTTGCGATCGGCAACCTCATCGGTACCAAGCAGATCGACCAGAACACCTCGGGTCCGGGTGAGTCGGGTCGTGCCGCGAAGATCCTGGACGCGGGCTTCAAGCAACCGGCGAGCGAAAGCGTGCTGATCCAGAGCAGGTCGCTCGCGGCAGGAGACGCCCGCTTCAACGCTGCTGTCGCCGATGTCGTCTCGAGACTCTCACGTCTCGGCGCCGTGAAGGAGATCCGGTCGCCGCTCGATGCGCGCAACCACGGCCAGATCGCGCCGGGTAAGCACGCGGCGCTGGTCGAGTTCAAGATCCGCGGCAAGTCCGCCGACGCCGCCAAGAAGATCGACCCGGTGGTCGCCGCAGTGTCCGAGGCTCAGGCTGCGCATCCGAAGCTATTCATTGGCGAGTTCGGAGACGCCAGCGCCAACAAGGCGCTCCAGGGAGCATTCACCAACGACCTGAAGAAGGCCGGGCTGTTCTCCTTGCCGCTCACGTTGCTGATCCTGGTGATCGTGTTCGGTGCGCTGGTGGCGGCCGGCATTCCGCTGCTGCTCGCGCTGACGGCCGTCTTCGCCACGCTCGGGCTGATCGCGCTGCCGAGCCATCTGATCCCGATGGATCAAGCCGTCTCTGCGATCGTGCTCCTGATCGGGCTCGCCGTCGGCGTCGACTACTCGCTCTTCTACCTGAAGCGCGAACGCGAAGAGCGGGCCGCCGGACGCAGTCCGCGGGCGGCACTCGAGGCCGCAGCCGCGACCTCGGGCCGTTCGGTGCTCATCTCCGGCATGACTGTGATCGTCGCCATGGCCGGGATGTTCCTCACCGGCGACAAGACGTTCGCCTCCTTCGCGCTTGCGACGATGACCGTGGTCGCCGTTGCGATGCTCGGCTCGCTGACCGTCCTGCCCGCGATCCTTTCCAAGCTCGGCGACAAGGTCGACCGGGTGCGCGTACCGTTCGTCGGCCGCCTGCGCCGCGATGGTAGCGAGGGACGAATCTGGGGCGCGATCATCGAACGCGTACTGCGGCGACCCGCACTGTCAGCGGTCCTTTCCGCCGGGCTGTTGCTCGCGATCGCCGCACCCGCACTGCAGCTGCACACCGTCGTTGCCGGACCGGACACTCTCCCGCGCTCGCTCGCGGTGATCAAGGTCTACGACCGCCTACAGCACGCCTTCCCCGGCAGCGAGATCCCCGCCAACGTCGTCCTCACGGCGCCAAATGTAAGAACACCACACGTGCGGGCCGCGATCGCGCAGCTCGAACAGCGAGCGCTCGCCACCGGCCGGATGCACGAGCCGATCACCGTCGACACCAACGCGGCCGGCACGGTCGCAAACATCGCCATCCCCGTCGACGGCAGCGGCACAAACGCAGCGTCGAACGCTGCGCTCGCCGCCCTGCGGACGACGATCGTGCCCGCGACGATCGGCGCACTCCCGGACGCCGAGACGGGAGTGACCGGGCTGACGGCCCAGTCAAAGGACTTCAACGCGCAAATGCGATCGAAGCTGCCGCTGGTCTTCGGATTCGTGCTGCTGTTCGCGTTCGCGCTGATGCTAGTCGCCTTCCGCTCGCTGGTGATCGCGGCCAAGGCGATTCTGCTCAACCTGCTCTCCGTCGCCGCCGCCTACGGCGTGCTCGTACTCGTCTTCCAGCACGGCGTTGGCAAGGGCATCCTCGGCTTCCAATCCACCGCCGGCATCGATCCGGTGCTGCCGGCCTTGCTGTTCGTCGTCCTCTTCGGTCTCTCGATGGACTACCACGTCTTCATCCTCAGCCGCATCCGCGAGAGCTACGACAGCGGTGCCAGCACCGAGGAAGCGATCGTCCACGGGATCAAATCGACCGCTGGCGTGGTCACCAGCGCAGCGATTGTCATGGTCGCCGTCTTCTCGATCTTCGGGACGCTTTCGATGATGATCTTCAAGCAGTTCGGCGTCGGCCTCGCCGCCGCGATCCTGATCGATGCCACGATCGTCCGCGCCGTGCTCCTCCCCGCAACGATGAAGCTGCTCGGCGACTGGAACTGGTACCTGCCGACCTGGCTCGAGTGGCTCCCCCGCGTCAAGCACCGCGACGCCGTCGAACGCGTCGCGGCACCCTCCGCAATCGGACCCGCGGTCTGAACCACGACGGGCGGTCCGCAAGAGGGCGGCCTCGGCCGCCCTCTTCGCGCGGGCGGAGTCGTCATTCAGCTCGTGGCGCCCCTTTAGCCGGCTTGACGGCACGTCCTGCCGCGTGTCAGTCGTCGGGTCAAGTCCTGTGGGCCTTTGGGTTCGCAGGACTTGGCGTTTAAAGGAGATCGACCTCCTCCCTCTCAGGGTGGAGGTCGTTGGCTAGCGGCCGCTCGCGCCCGCAACGCTCCTCCTTACCATGGAGGTTTCGGGGCGGAATTTGCGTACACGCCCGGGCATCCGCGGCCACTTTTTCCTGCAAGTCCGGCCTTCAGGGTGTGTCGCTGGTATCCGTGCGTAGCCGCACATGCTCTACCTGATGTACCCGCCGCGTACCCGCGCATTGTTGTCTGTTCGCAAAACGCACAACGGGAGGCGCTCGCGCTTTCACGACGGCGAGTACGGCGGCTTGAGCCGCTCGGGGACTCGTAGCGAGAGGCCCCCGCGCATTCACGACGGCGAGCTCGCGCGCGGTCAGCCCGGCAGGCAGCTCGCGGGGTCGCTGTCGCCAAACGATGGGCATGGCGGCAGCGACCCAGCGTACGACAGCTTCCGGGTCGAGCCGCCCCTCCGGCGCCGCCCCGCACGGCGAGACGAGCTAGCCGTCGAGCTGGCCGGCGAGCTCCGCGATCTGTGGCCTACTTGCGTGCCCGGCTTCTTGAAGGATCGCCGGGACCTCGGGGTCAGAGATGAAGTTCTGCCAGCCCTCCGCATCCCAGTCGAAGAGCACCCAGACCCGGCCCTCCTCATTGGGATCGCGAAAGGTGTGTGAACCCTTGGACCCGTGCTGCTTTCGCTTCTCAAGGCTCGTGGTTGTGAAGACACTCCACCAGCGGTTGAAATCCTCGACCTTCGACGTTGCTAGAAACAACTCTCTCCTCCTCCTGGTTCTCGGCGGCGCCGCTCGACGCCGATGGTGCGGCGAGTCTAAGCCCCGGAGGCGTATCGGGCGAACGCCGCCCTATCTTGTATGCGTGGGGGCTGGTGGTGATGGTCCGGCCGAAGGGACGCTGAGCGCGATCGTTGGACGGCTGCAGGCGTCGCTGCGTCGTCCGGGTCAAGAAATGGGTCAAACGCTCGACCCCGATGCAGCTGCAACCGAGCTCTACTCCTGGCTGATTTGCAGCAGCTGAGAGCCGGTTCAGCAGCCGCGCTCGGCGTGATGCTCGCGCAGGAAGCTGACGCTCGCCTGCGCCAGTGTTCGGGCCGTCACCCGAGGCGGCAAGCCTGGGCGCCGGCGTCCCGTCGGGGACGACTATGCCAACCGGTCGTTGCGCTGCCGCTCACCTACGTTCCGATCCTGCTGGTCGCGAACGACAACGCGTATATGGGACGGTATGGCAACGGCCGGCTCGCGAACGGGCTCGGCCTTTTCTATCTCGTTGTGCTCGCGGTTGTCGCGCTGACGGCAATCCCACTGATGGTGCTGACGAACGTGGGTCAAAATTGAGCCGCACCGAACTGGATATCGGTCTGCACGTGCTCGACCACCAGTTGCTCGACAGGGAAGGGCGGCGCTGCGGCAACGTCGACGACCTGGCGATCGAAGGCGGCCCCGGCGAGGTACCTGAGGTGGTCGCGCTTCTCGTCGGGCCCGGCTACTGGGGGCCGCGGGCCGGTTGGGTCGGCAGGCTGGCAGGTTGGATCGGCGGCGGGGCGAAGGTGCGCGTCGACTGGGACGACGTCGCGAAGGTC
Source organism: Actinomycetota bacterium (assembly GCA_030774435.1). GTDB lineage: Bacteria > Actinomycetota > Thermoleophilia > Gaiellales > JALYLC01 > JALYLC01. The sequence goes on along the minus strand of JALYLC010000343.1, from coordinate 537 downwards.
GACTCGGCGGTCCATCTGAAGCGCGACGCGACGGAGCTCGGCCTCGGCCGCGGCGACGATCGCCTGCGGCCGTACATCGAGAAGATCCCGGGGGCCCGGAGATGAGAACCTTCTCGTCGCTCCAGAAGCGCAAGGTCGAGACGGAATCGGGCCACTCCCTCGGCCGCTTCCACGACCTCCACGGCGAGCTGTCGGGCTCGAAGCTGCGCGTCACCGGCCTGTGCGTCGGGGGGAAGAGCTGGCTCGCGCATCTCGGAGTGCGCTCACACGAGCAGCACACCGTCGTGCCATGGGGGGCGGTCGTACGAATCGAGGGCAAACGGATCATCGTCCGCGACGACGCCGTCGAGCAGTAGCCTGAGGGTGCCGGAAACTCGGTTCGGGCTGTCGGAGCGGGCGTCGGCAGGATCGTCGGGTGCTCATCTCATGCTTCTACTGGCTATTTAGACACCTTCTCGGGCTGGCCGTGTTGCGTTGCCGGTCAGAGGCCGCGAACGAGGTCGAGATACTCGTCTTGCGTCACGAGCTCGCGGTGCT
>JALYLC010000342.1 GCA_030774435.1 Actinomycetota bacterium | reverse complement strand
GCACTGGGCGCCGCGATCTGGGCGCTGCTCGCCGGTGGCGCGTTCGTCGCCTACTTCCAGGCGCGCACCGCTGATGCGACCGCGGTCGACGCTGGTGTGTCGGAAGCATCCAAGCCAGCCCCCGATGCATCGGCGTCGAGCCGGCGCGATCGAGTCGGTGCCTACGTCGCGCTGACCAAGCCACGGATCATCGAGCTATTACTGGTGACGACAGTGCCGGCGATGGTGCTGGCCGCGCGCGGAATTCCATCGCTCGCGCTGGTCTGGTGGACGCTGCTCGGCGGCTCGCTGGCAGCGGGCGCCGCGAACGCCATCAACTGCTATTTCGACCGCGACATTGACGAGCTGATGACCCGCACTCGACGCAGGCCCCTACCTGCGCATGCTGTCGCGCCCGAGAACGCGCTCATCTTCGGCCTGGCTTTGGGCGTCGTCGCCTTCGCTGTCATGGCCTTCCTGGTCAACCTCGTCGCGGCATTCCTGACGCTGGTGGCGATGGCGTTCTACGTCGTCGTCTACACGCTGCTACTCAAGCGGACCACGCCGCAGAACATTGTGCTTGGTGGTGCGGCCGGGGCGCTGCCGCCGGTCATCGGCTGGGCGGCGGTGACGGGCGACATCACGCTGCCTTCGTTGCTGCTGTTCGCGATCGTCTTCTACTGGACGCCGCCGCACTTCTGGGCGCTGTCGCTTCGGCTCCGACGCGACTACGAGGCGGCCGGCGTGCCGATGCTGCCCGTCGTCCGTGGAGTGCCGGAGACCACCCGACAGATCGCGCTGTACACAGTCCTGATGATCTCCTTGACGCTGGCCTTCTTCGCTGCCGCCCACATGGGCCTGGTATTCCTCGCCGGCGCCCTGCTGCTGGGCGGACTGTTCCTTATCCAGGCACTTGCGATGTGGCGCGAGGGAACCGATCGGCGGGCTGTCCGGCTGTACAAATATTCGATCACCTACCTCGCCGCGCTCTTCGGCCTGATCATCCTCGACGTGTTCCTGTACCTGCCGCTGTGAGCCGGACGCTGACCATCGGCTATGCGGGGCGCGGCGCGGTCGTGGACCGGGCGCGCGGCTTGGCCGGCGGCACGCTCGTCGTCGGCTACACCGGCCGAGGCGCGGTCGTCTGGCGCCGCGGCAAGGTCCGTTTCGCGGGACCTCGCTGTGAGCGACGACGCGAGCTGGAGGCCGCAGTCGAAGCCCTGCTGGAGATCGAGGACGTCGACGTGACGTCCGTCGCGCAGGTGCGGGAGGCGCTGCTCACCATCGGCGGCGCCCAGCTACTGCGCGACCCGCTGTCGAACTAGAGCAGGATCACCCCCGAACCGGGTAGCAGGGTGCCGCTGCGAAGCACGTCCCGCAGGGCTTGCGGCGAGGCGGTGTAGCACTCGCCAAGTGCCTCGCGCAACTCGCCAACGACGCGCCGGTTGTGCGCCGAATCGCTGAGGATGACCAGGATCTCGTCCACACCGCCGTGTAATTCGCGTTGCCGGATGCGGCGCACGAGCTCCTGGATGTCACGGACGCGCGTTTCAGCTTCGACGCCGATCCGATAGTCAGTGCCCAGTCGGATCAGGACGTCCCATGAGCGCAGGTCGCCCAGCGTGGGAAAGGGCGCCTCCATCCTCACGTGCCAAGCCACCGAAAGCATCGAGCGGAAGCGAGCTATCAGCTTGAGCTGGCCACGATCGCGCAACGGCTCGCCTTTCGGGTAGATGCTGGCTGTAAGCTCGAGCCCGCAGACAGCCGCCGCCTCCGACAACTTGACGATGTCGCCCGCCACGAGGTCGTTCTCGAATCTCCAATACTCGGTCTGTGACCAGCCGAGCGTCCGCGCGATTGCGCGCTGACTCACGCCGTTCGCCATGCGCGCGGCACGGATCTCATTCAGCACGTGCCGCTTGATCGCCAGCCCCGCTCGGCGACCGACCCCTGCTGGCGTCTCACGGGTTGCCATTCCGCCATGTTGGTGCAGAGCCCTTATCGGCCAATTTGCTGCGCATTCCTCGCCACTTATTGAGGTCCCGCCTAGGTGACACGCTGTGCGCTTCAAACGTCCGCCGTATGCCTAGGAAAGGGGGTGAATCCTCACCGGCGCGGCATGCATGGGTACGGCACTACCTCGTTGGGCACTGGCAACCTGCTTTGGCCCGCGCTGGGTCCACTCTTCCGCCTGCAACGCGCCAGACGCGCCAGTTCGCGCGCCCGAGGACCGAGTATCGACTCCACACGCAGCCCTGAACGGACGTTTGACACGCTGATCGCGTCAGGGCCCTTTCCGCCTGCACGCGGCTGATCGCGTCAGGGCGCTTTCCGCCTGCACGCGGCTGATCGCGTCAGGGCCCTTTCCGCCTGCACGCGGCTGATCGCGTCAGGGCTTCTCCGGCGCGGCCGGCGGATGTGCACGGCCCCGCTGGACGGCGGATGTGTGCGCTGCGGCCGGTGCATGGCATCGGCGGCCACGTGCTACGTACGGCCGGCTGCTCGCGTCCGGTCCGCCGCGGCTCGGCCAGCCGCCTCACGATCGAGCCGGGCGTCGGTGCGTCGACCCTCGGCTTCCTCGGCGCGCAGCCAGACCCACACGGCGAGCAGCATCGCCACGAGGAACGCCGCGTCGCCACCGACCCACATGATGCCGCCGGCGAGTTGCTGGTCGGCCAGCGGCGTCGGACCCCAGTCGCGCACGAGGCTCGCGTAATGCGCATACAGCGGCGCGGGCGCCGAGAAGATGACGAGCCCCAGGAAGGAGCTCCACGGCATGCCCAGGAAGAGGTAGCCAACGCGCGCCGGGTGGGGCAGGCGCCAGGGTGTCGGGTCGGCGCCAACAACCGGCCACCAGAACAACATCGCCGCACCCAGGTAGAGCGCGTGCTCGAGCACATGGACGCCCTCATCGTGGAGCGCCGCGTCGAACAGCGGGCTGAAGTGAGTGGCGTACATCACGCCGGCAAACAGCACCCACGCCACGATCGGATGCGAAACGATCCGAACCGGCCGCGAATGGAGCACCGGCAGGATGTACTGCTTCCGCTCGCGCGGCGAGGCAACGCGCAGTAGGAGCGTGATCGGGGCGCCGAGGGCGAGCAATGGCGCGGCGACCAGCGTCAGCAGCAGGTGCTGGACCATGTG
>JALYLC010000341.1 GCA_030774435.1 Actinomycetota bacterium | reverse complement strand
AAGCAGAGCGCGGCTACCGCCGCCTCGTCGCCGACTGGCAGGCAACACCAAGAGCGGGAGCGGGTGCGGGCGCGACACCGGGGCGCGCATCTACTCGGCCCACGAAGGGCAAGGCCACGCGGCAGGCTAAAAGCCCCTCACCTGCACTTCGCCACGTCAGTCACCCACACCCACCCCGATCCTCGCACAGGCAGCCCCAGCGATCAAGACGCACTTGACTTTCATCCGTGACCATTCAGCGCGCGCTGCACCGCGCCTGGAGTGGGTGCACGCACCGCAGCGCGATGTGTCGTGAAGATCACACCGCCGCTGCCGTACAGAGTCGCGCTGCTCGACTCGGCCCCGAGCGAAGCGCGAGAGAAGAGCCCTGAGAGCTGCAGGCGCCGCGCCGGCGACAGCGCACCCGAGAGGTCACCGGCGCGCAGCTGCCGGTCGAGCAGGGCGTTGGTCGCGACCCGGGCACGCTCGACCGCGTGCCGCTCGGCCTGCCCCGTCAGTGCCCGCTCGACCACGATCAGGATCCCGCCGCCCGCGAGCAGCAGCCCGATTGTCGTCACCACCACGAACCAGAGCACGAGATGCGGTTCGCGGCGCGGCGGCAGTCTCGACTGCGCGGGCGCAGCGCTCACGCTACGCGCCCCGTAGCGCGGGCGCGACCCGAATCATCACGAGGGCGCCAATCCCGTGAGCGTCGAGACCGCAACGCTCCCTACCGCCGCGGTCACGGCCGGCACCGCGACCCCGCTGGCATCCAGCGCCACCGCCGCGGTCGGTGCGGCGCCGGCTTCCTTCGGGACGGCGGCGTCCGCACTGATCGAAACACCCGCGACCGTCCCTGCCACGGCCACGCCCGACGTCGAGCCGGAGACCGTCGCCGTGCCCGTCGCGGGAGAGATTCCGGCGTCGACAGTCACAGACCCCGTCGTTCCGTCCACGGCGACCGATACGGCCGGCGTCCCCGACTCGCCCGGACCCGAGCCGCCCGGACCGGATCCGCCTGGGCCTGGGCCGCCCGAACCGCCGCCGCTTGGCCCAGCGGTGGCCGGAGCAGAGCCGCCAGCCGGCGGGGCCGACCCACTCACACCGCCCGGAGACGGCACCTGCGGCACGTCCGGCACCTTCACGCTGGCCGCGCGAGAGCCGCGGCTGCCGGTCACGGGATGCGACTCGTCGGAGGCCACACTGACACCGCCGCGACTCGCACCATCGCTGTTGCCCGAGATCACGACACGGGCGTTGAGCGCGGCTCCGACGAGTGCGCCGGAACGGCTCGGCGCCGCGGCCGGCTGGAGAGGCGCCTGGCCGTCAGCGAGCCGTGGAATCAGAGACTCGACGCCCCGCTCCAGCAGCGACGGCAACGAAAATGCGCCAGCCGCGGACATCAGCAGTGGAACGAGCAGCGCGGCAACGGCGGCGAGCGCGACGGCCTCGCGCCCCGAGATCGAGTGCCTCCGCAAAACAAAGGTGGCACAACGTGGCACCGACGAGGCATTCTCGTTCCGCTTCACGTGCAGACCTTCTCTCGGGCGAGCTAGCACGTACCCGTCGCACCTTGTCACCTCATCGAGCATTTCGTGCCCCCCGGGCGAGTGATATCTCGCCGCGCACTGACGCGGGGCGCTACGAGGCTCGTCGCTGCTCGTCGGCGCGGGGGAGGCTCTGGTCGATGATCTCGCTGAGGGAGCGCAGGCGTCTCGTGCTGGGAGCGTTCGTCATCGGTTGTGCGGCGTCGAGGTAGCTGACGGCGGCGGCGCGCGTCTCGTGCGTCGGCATCAGCTTGTCGAGGCTCATGATCTCGAACAGGCTGCGGATCGCGCCGTGTCTATCTCCCGGGATCACGAGCGAGAGTTGCCCGCCGCGCTCGTGCAGGCTGTTCGAGGCCCGGAAGAGCGCGCTGATGACCGACGAGTCCATGAAGTCGCACTGGGAGAGGTCGACGAGCACGTCGCGGCGGGCGCTCGCTTCTTTCAGCGCCACGGCGATCTTCGCTGCAGAGTTGAGATCGTGCTCCCCGCGGAGCGTGACGATCGACGCGGTAGCGGAATGAACCTCGACCTCGATTGTGTCGTGCGGTCCCACGATTTGCCTCGTTCCTCGAGCCGCTGATTTGCCGGGTGCGGCTCCGGGGTTGGGGAGGCGCCGACGCTGCGCTCCGGTGAGGGAGGGCTTGGCGCTGGAAGGTGTATCGCGTGCATAGATGGAGTCGACATCCCTAGTTTGAGGCAATATCTCGGCCGGCTGCTCGCCGAACGATTCCCGGAACGGGACCCGCTCTCGCTCGCATACGCCGTCACCTATCTGACGCCGTGCAGACGCCGCCTCGAGGCATTTGGGGCCGGACGGCTTCTGCGGCGTGGGCAAGCACCGACGCGTGGTTGGGCACGCCGCCACGGCGATCGGAATCGGCGAGCACCGCGGTCGTCCGGTACTTGGGGGCGTTCGGCCCCGCGA
>JALYLC010000340.1 GCA_030774435.1 Actinomycetota bacterium | reverse complement strand
GCGATCACGAGCGCGCCGCGTGCGCGCACCTCCTGCACGTTCGAGGCGACCTTCTCGTAGACGTGCGAGTCGTTCATGACCGCGACGACCGGGGTGTCCTCCGAGAGCAGGGCGATCGGGCCGTGCTTCATCTCGCCCGCCGCGTACGAGTCGGTCGGGATGTAGCTGATCTCCTTGAGCTTGAGCGCGCCCTCGAGGCACACCGGCATGCCGAGGTGGCGTCCGATGTAGAGGAAGAACTCCTTCTCCCAGACCTCGTCCGCGATGCGCTCGGTCTGCGCCCAGACCGGCGAGTCCTCCGCCAGGTAGGCCGCGGCGAGCTCGGGCAGCGTGTCGATGGCAGCCCGCAACTCCGCGATGCGCTCGGCCGGCAGCGTGTCGCGCAGCTCGGCGAGGTGCAGCGCGAAGAGCGTGAACGCCAGGCACTGCGACGTGAACGTCTTGGTGGCTGCGACGCCGATCTCGCGGCCGCTGCGCGTATAGAGCGTGCCGTCGGCCTCGCGCGTGAGCTGAGATCCCATCTGGTTGCAGATGGCGAGCGTGAGCGCACCGCCCGCGCGCGCGACGCGCTGCGCGGCGATCGTGTCGGCCGTTTCGCCCGACTGCGACACGGCGATCGCGAGCGTGCGCTCGTCCACCACGGGATAGCGGTAGCGGAACTCGGAGGCGTACTCGATATCGACCGGCATCCGGGCCCACTGCTCGATCAGCAGCCGGCCGACCATGCCGGCGTGGCAGGCCGTGCCGCAGGCCGCGATCGCGATGCGTTCGACTGCGAGCAACTGCTCGTCCGTCAAGCCGGTGTCGAGCACGACCTCGCCGCCCTCGAGCCGCTCGCCGATCGTCTCGCGCAGGGCGTCCGGCTGCTCGTGGATCTCCTTGAGCATGAACGTCTCGTAGCCGCCCTTCTCGGCGGCGGCGGAATCCCACGTGACGGTCTCGGCGGCCCGCTCGATCGCCTCGCCGTCGAGATCGAGCAGCTCGGCGCCGTCGGGCGTGATCACGACCAGCTCGCGGTCGCCCACGAGCTTGGCCTCGCGCGTGTGCTCGAGGAAGGCGACGACGTCCGATGCCAGGAACGTCTCGCCCTCGCCCAGCCCGACCACCATCGGGCACTGCAGGCGCGCGCCCACGATCGTCTGCGGGTGCAGCGGCGACACGACGCAGAACGCGAAGTGCCCGTGCAGGTCGAGAAAGGTGAGGCGCACAGCCTCGACGAGATCGCCGTCGTAATGCGTCTCGAGCAGGTGCGCGACCACCTCGGCATCGGTCTCCGAGCTGAACGTGTGGCCCTCGGCGAGTAACCGCTGCTTGAGCACGACGTAGTTCTCGACGATGCCGTTGAGCGCAACGGAGAAGCGGTCGTCGCAGCCCCGCAGGGGATGCGCATTGGCCTCCGAGGGCCGGCCGTGGGTCGCCCAGCGCGTGTGCCCGATGCCGGTGGTGGCGGGCGAGCCGTTCGTGCCGGCGACCGCCTTCAGCACGCTCAGGTTGCCGACGGCGCGCACGACCTCGACCGCGTCGCCCTCGATCAGCGAGATGCCGGCCGAGTCGTAACCGCGGTACTCCATGCGCTCGAGGCCGCCGATCAGGAAGGGCTTGCAGACCCGCGCGCCGGTATAGCCGATGATGCCGCACATTTGGGTTACTCCTCAGTCGCTCGCCGCCCACCGCGGCGCAGCCGAAAAACAGCCCTGGGACAGCGGCAATCAGGCGATGCCGAGCTCCCGCTCCACCTCTGAGGCTAGCGCATTGGCGATGCGATGAAGCTCCTGCTCGTCCTCGTGCTCGACCATCACGCGCACGAGCGGCTCCGTGCCGGACGAGCGCAGCACGATGCGGCCGGAGCCCGTGGCGGCCAGCGGAGCGCTCTCGCGGCCGACCGCTTCCCACACGGCGCTGCAGTCCGCGAGCCTGTGGCGATCGGCGCGCACGTTGATCAGCACCTGCGGGAACCGCCGCACGATCGTCGCGGCCTCGGCCAGCGGCTCATGATGGCGAGCCAGCGCATCGAGCAGGAGCACCGCCGTGATCAGGCCGTCGCCCGTGGTCTGGCGATCGAGCGCGATCACGTGCCCGGACTGCTCGCCGCCCAGCACGGCTCCATGCTCCAGCATGCCGGCGAGCACGTAGCGGTCTCCGACGTCCGTGACCACGGTCTCGATGCCGAGATCGTGCATGGCACGGTGAAAGCCGAGGTTCGACATGGACGTGACGACGACCTTGTCGCCCGCCAGGCGCCCCGCGATCTGCAGGTCGCGGGCCAGCAGGGCGATGATCTGGTCGCCGTCGACGACCGTCCCGGCCGCGTCCACGGCGAGCATGCGATCGGCGTCGCCGTCGAACGCGAGCCCGAGGTCGAAGCCGCCGGCGCGCACGCCCGTCGCGAGCGCGTCGAGGTGCGTCGAGCCGACGCCGTCGTTGATGTTGACGCCATCGGGCTCGGCGGCGGCGATGTCGTGCTCGATGCCGAGCTCGGCGAAGACCAGCGGCGCGACGGTCACCGCGGCGCCGTGCGCGCAGTCGACGAGCACGCGCAGCGAGGGCACCTCGATCGGCGTGCCGCCGCCGCCCGCCGCCCAGCTCGCGTACTGCGCCGCCGCCCCCGCGAGCCGGCGAGACTCACCGACCCCCGGCCCCGTCGGCCGGGCGCTCTCGTCGCTCATGAGCGCCTCGACGCGATCCTCGTCCTCGTCGCCGAGCTTGAAGCCATCGGCGCCGAACAGCTTGATGCCGTTGTCGGGGAACGGGTTGTGGGAGGCCGAGATGACCACTCCGAGGTTCGCGCCCTGATCGCGCACAAGCCAGGCCACCCCGGGCGTCGGCAGCACGCCGGCGCGCAGCGCCAGCCCGCCGGCCGACGCGATGCCGGCGCACAGCGCGTCCTCGAGCATCGGGCCCGAGCGGCGCGTGTCGCGCCCGACCACGATCACCGGGCGATCCGCGCCGCGTTCGCGCGCATACAGCGCCGAAGCCCGCCCGAGCGCGAGCGCCACCTCGGGACTGAGCGCATCGCCGTTGGCGACGCCGCGCACGCCGTCCGTTCCGAACAGCCGGCCAGCCAATGCCGGGGGCCTAGCGCTTCGAGAACTGCGGGCGGCGGCGCGCCCCCTTGAGGCCCGCCTTCTTGCGCTCCACCGCACGGGCGTCGCGCGTCAGGTAGCCGGCCCGCTTGAGCGCGGTGCGCAGCTCGGGATCGGCCTCGCACAGCGCACGGGCGATGCCGTGGCGCAGCGCGCCGGCCTGGCCGCTGATGCCGCCGCCGCCGAGACGCGCGCGCACGTCGAAGCGCTCGGACTGCTCGGTCTCGATCAGGGGCGAGGAGACGACCGCGCGCAGGTATCCGCGGGGGAAGTACTCCGCGAACTCGCGCCCGTTGACCGTGATCTTGCCGGTCCCCGGCTCGAGGATCACACGTGCGACCGACGTCTTGCGCTTGCCGGTGCCGCGATAGGCCGCGGTCTCTGCCACCTGGTTCGTCCCTTTCCTTCGTTCGCTACGGCAGCGGCGCAGGCTGCTGCGCCTCGTGTGGGTGCTGCCCGCCGGCGTACAGCTTGAGCTTGCGCAGCTGTGCGCGGCCGAGTTTGTTGCGCGGCAGCATGCCGCGCACGGCATGCCGGATGACTTCTTCGGGCCTGGCGTCCAGCATCTGGGCGAGCGTGCGCTCGCGCAGGCCGCCGTGGTAGCCGGAATGCCGGTAGTAGATCTTGTCGTGCAGCTTCTTGCCGGTGACGTGGATGCGCTCGCAGTTGATGACCACCACGAAATCGCCCGTGTCGACGTGCGGCGTGTAGGTGGGCTTGAGCTTCCCGCGGAGCGTGTTGGCGATACGCGTCGAGAGACGGCCCAGGGTCTCGCCCTCGGCGTCGATCACGTACCAGCGGCGCTCGATCTCGCCGGGCTTGGCGCTATAGGTCGTCTGCGGCATAAGAAGAGGGGTCGAAGGTGCGGCCCGTGCACACGCAGGGGCAAGCCGGCACCCGTCCGGCCAGCAGGCAGAGTAGCGAGAAGTCGCGAGAGAGGCAACCAGTAAGAAGCCCTCTCAGAACCAGCGTGGCGTTCGGAGGTCTCGAATCGTCCTCCGGTCTAGTTGTCGGGCGCAGTGAGAAGTCGCGGGCGATTGGGTCGCCCGACAACCAGACCTGCGGCGACTCTGTCCTCGCTCAAAGAGCTGTTTCCGCGTCGTCCTGAAGGTGAGCGAGTCCAGGGGCTTCGCTTCGACACCCCGACCACACACGCTGATTCTGTTCGAGCCTCTGCGCTTCTCGGCGACCGCGGCGACGGCGAGTGCCCGCCCCGTATCGTAGTGCTCCGTGCGCTCCCGCAACGCCACGATCGCGCTCTACGTCGGGGGGTTCATGGGCCCCTTCGGCGGCGCCGTCCTGAGCGTGCTGGTGCCCGAGTTGCAGCAGAGCTTCCACGCCACGCGTGACGCCGTGGCCGCTTCGATCCCGGCCTACCTGATCCCGTTCGCGGCGCTGCAGCTCGTCTCGGGCACGATCGGCGAGCGGCTGGGCGTCACACGGGTCGTGCGCACCGGCTTCATCGCCTACGCGATCGGCTCGCTGATCGCGGCCGCCGCGCCGACGCTGACGATCTTCGTGGCAGCGCGCTTCGTGCAGGGTGCCTCGAACGCCTTCCTGACCCCGCTCCTGCTCGCCACGCTGGCCGAGATCGTGCCGCCCCAGCATCTGACGCGCGCGGTGGGCACCTTCGCGAGCGTGCAGACGGGCGCGCTGTCGCTCGCGCCGCTGATCGGCGGCCTGCTCGCCACCGTGCACTGGCGCCTCGCATTCGTCGCGAGCGCGACCGTGGCGATCGCCCTGGCCGTCTTCACCGCGCGTACCTCGGGGGCGCCCGTGGCGCGCCGCGCACGCCCGAGCATGCGCAGCCTGGCCACTCGCCGGCTCGGGTTCCTCTGCGCCGCTGCCTTCCTGGGGTACGCGACCGTCGCGGGCGTCGGCTACATGGTCTCCTTCTACGCGCGCGACCGGATGGGGCTCGGCCCGCTCGAGCGCGGCGTCGTCCTGGCCTGCTTCGGCGCGGCCGGCTTCGTGCTCGGGCGCCCGCTGGGGGCCGCGGTGCAGCGGATCGGGCGCATCCCGTCGGTCATCATCGGCGCCGTCTTCTCGGCGGCCTGCGTCGCCCCGCTCGGCCTCAGTACCTCGGCCTGGCAGCTGGCAGCCCTGTGGACGCTCGCCGGTGCCGGCTCGGTGCTGCTCTGGACCGGGCTGAACACGCTGGCCCTCGAGGCCGTGCCCGAGAACCGCGGCGGTGCGACGAGCGTGTTCGGCGCCTTCCGCTTCGCGGGCAGCGCGCTCTCGCCATACGTCTTCCTGCCGCTCTACAACGACGCGCCCTCCCACGCATTCGTCGCCTGCGCGCTGGCTGCGAGCACGATCGTGCCGCTGGCGATCGCGATCCGCATGTTCTCGGCCGCGCCCGTGGCGCGACCGTATCCTTCGGTCTCGTGAGCGACTGCATCTTCTGCGGCATCGCGGCGGGCACCATGCCCGCCGAGCGCGTCCACGAGGACGAGCGCACGGTCGCGTTCCTGGACATCTTCCCCGCCTGCGACGGGCACGTGCTCGTGATCCCGCGCGCGCATGCCGACGACATCCACAGCGCGGATCCCGCCGATGTCGCCGCCGTGGCGCAGACCGCGCAGATCATGGCCGGGCGCGTGAGCGGCGCGCTCGCTTCGGACGGCGTGACCATCCTGCAGGCCAACGGTGCCGCGGCCGGCCAGACGGTCTTCCACTACCACGTGCACGTCATCCCGCGCTTCGACGGTGATGGCGTCCTACGGCCCTGGACGCCCGGGAATGCGAGCCCGGCGGAGCTCCTCCGGATAGGCGCGCTCCTGCGCGGGGAGTGACGCATGGGCAAGTCTCCGGCCGTCGAGCCCGACCGCAGCTTCGTCATCTTCGAGCTGGGCGATGCCGATGGCACGCGCTTGACCCGAATCCATCCAGATCTCCCAGCGTCCGGACGCAGCCACCCGCGGCGCGAGGAAGTGGTACGGCCGCTTGCCTGCGAACTCCCTCCAGCGAAGGCGGCAGACACCCCCCAGGACCGAGGCGATGCGCCGGCGCGGCCAGCCCATTCCATCCTCCACCTCGGGAAACGGCCGCGGCTCGTCCGGGAAGCCGGCGAGCGCGTCGAGTAGCTCGCGCATGAGATCGCTGCAGCGATCGTAGAACCGGGACATGTCGTCGGCGTCCCGCATGACGGACGGACTCTCGTCCGGGTAGCCGTGCTCGACCTCCCACGGCACGGAGCGCGAGAGCGTGGCCATCCGAGGACGCCGCTAAACGGGCACTGCGTCGTCGGCGAACGCCGCCATGCTCGTGAAGGTCGCGTCGGGATGCGCCTCCACGTCCATCGAGGCGCCGCCGCCGCGTCCCTGACGGCGGTCGATCCAGACCGAGGTCATACCGAGCTGCTTGGCCGGCACGTGATCGTGGAAGAGGCTCTGCGCGACGTGCAGGATGCGCTCGCGCGGCTCGTCGATGCGCTCGAACGCGAGCAGGAAGCCTGCGTGGCCGGGCTTGTAGCTCCCGGCCTGCTGGGCGGTGATCACGTAGTCGAAGGAGACGCCGAGGCGGCGCTCCGACTGCGCGAAGAGGTCGTCGTCGCAGTTCGTGATCACGGCCAGCTTGAAGCGCTCCTGCAGGCGCTGCAACGCGTCGGCCGAGTCGGGGAACGCCGGCCACTGGCCGACGGAGCTGCCGAAGCTCGCCGCCTGGGCGTCGCTGACTGCGAAGCCGAGGCGCTCGCCCATGCCTCGCAGCGAGAGCGCGAGCACCTCGCGGTACGGCTTGTACGGCACCTCGGCCTCGTGCTCGACCGCCGCGAAGGCGGCGATCAGATCCTCATCCGAATGCGCGGCAACGCCATCGCCGAGCTGGAAGCGCGTGGCCGCGGCGATGCCGGACTCCCAGTCGATCAGCGTGGCGTAGCAGTCGAACGTGAGGACGTCGAAGTCCCCGTACAACCCTACTCCCACTCGATCGTCCCGGGTGGCTTCGAGGAGATGTCGAGGGCCACGCGGTTCACTCCCGAGACCTCGTTGATCACCCGGCTCGAGATGCGCTCGAGCAGGTCGTAGGGAAGCCGCGCCCAGTCGGCGGTCATCGCGTCCTCGCTCGTGACGGCGCGCATGATGATCGGGTACTCGTACGTCCGCGCGTCGCCCATCACGCCGACCGACTTGATCGCGGGGAGCACGGCGAAGGACTGCCAGATCTCGCGCTCGAGGCCCGCGCGGCGGATCTCCTCGCGAATCACGGCATCGGCGTGGCGCAGGATCTCGAGGCGCTCGGACGTGACCTCGCCGATGATGCGGATCGCGAGCCCGGGCCCGGGGAACGGCTGGCGCCAGACCATCTCGTCGGGCAGGCCCAGCTCCTCGCCGACGCGGCGCACCTCGTCCTTGAACAGCCAGCGCAGCGGCTCGCACAGCTCGAGGTCCATGTCCTCGGGCAGGCCGCCGACGTTGTGGTGGGACTTGATCTTGGCCGCAGTCTTCGAGCCCGACTCGATCACGTCGGAGTAGAGCGTGCCCTGGACGAGGAAGCGCGCGTCGTCCAGCTTGCGCGACTCCTCCTCGAACACGCGGATGAACGTCTCGCCGATGCGCATGCGCTTGGTCTCGGGATCGGTCACGCCTGCGAGCTGGGCCAGGAAGCGCTCGGACGCCTCGACGTGCACGAGCGGCACCTGGAAGTGGTCGCCGAACGTCTCGACGACCTGCTCGGCCTCACCCGCGCGCAGCAGCCCGTGGTCGACGAAGACGCACGTGAGCTGCTCGCCGACGGCGCGGTGCACGAGCAGCGCTGCCACGGCCGAGTCGACGCCGCCGGAGAGGCCGCAGATCACGCCGGCATCGCCCACCTGGGCGCGGATCAGCTCCACCTGCTCGTCGATCACGGCCAGCGCCGTCCACGTCGCCGGCGCGTGGCAGGCCCGCGTGAGGAAGTTCTTCAGCATCTCGGTGCCGCGCGGCGTGTGCTGCACCTCGGGATGGAACTGCACTGCGTAGAGGCCGCGCTCGGGGTCCTCCATCGCAGCCACCGGCGTCGAGGGCGTGGAGGCCGTCACACCGAAGCCGTCGGGCGCGCGCACGACGGCGTCGTTGTGACTCATCCAGCAGGAGTCGACGTCGCTCACGTCGTGCAGCAGCACGCCTCCGCGGACGTCGAGCTCGGTCTTGCCGAACTCGGCGCCGCCGGTGCGCGCGACGTCTCCGCCGAGCGCGTCGGCCATGGCCTGCATGCCGTAGCAGATGCCCAGCACCGGGATCCCGAGCTCGAGCAGCCGCGGGTCGAGCCGAGGCGCGGCGTCGGCGTAGATCGAGGCCGGTCCACCGGACAGGATGAGCCCATAGGGGTTCCGCGCGAGCACTTCCTCGGGCGTGATGTCGTGCGGTACCAGCTCTGAGCGCACGCGGCACTCGCGCACGCGCCGCGCGATCAGCTGCGCGTACTGGGCGCCGAAGTCGAGCACGAGCACGGGGCGGTCGTCGAGTGCGACGCGCACTTCGGGCTGCGCGCTCACCGTGACATCCCGACGCCCTGCTCGCGCTGCAGCTTCTTGCCCTCCGTCTGCAACGCCGGCGCGAACATGATCTCCGCCTTCTGGAAGTCGTGGATCGTCTCATAGCCGGTCGTCGCCATCGACGTCCGCAGCGCGCCCATCAGGTTGGTCGTGCCGTCGTTGTCGAACGCAGGGCCGAGCAGGATCTGCTCGAGCGTCCCGATCTGCTCGGTCTTGACGCGCGTGCCGCGCGGCAGCGAGGCGTGGAACGTCGCCATGCCCCAGTGGTAGCCGCGACCGGGCGCTTCCTTGGCCTTGGCCAGCGGCGAGCCGATCATCACGGCGTCGGCCCCGCAGGCGATGGCCTTGGCGATGTCGCCACCGGTGCGCATGCCGCCGTCGGCGATCACGTTGCAGTACTGGCCCGTCTCCAGGAGGTGCTGGATACGCGCGGCCGCGGCATCGGCGATTGCCGTGGCCTGCGGCACGCCCACGCCGAGCACGCCGCGCGTCGTGCAGGCGGCGCCGGGCCCGACGCCGACGAGCACGCCGGCCGCCCCAGTGCGCATCAGGTGCAGCGCCGTCTGGTAGCTCGCGCAGCCGCCCACGATCGTGGGGATCGGCTGGCTCGCGATGAACTCCTTGAGGTTGAGCGGCTCGACCATGGACGAGACGTGCTCGGCCGAGACGACCGTCCCCTGGATGACGAGGATGTCGAGGCCGGCCTCGAGCGCGATCGCGTGGTGCTCGCGCACCCGCTGCGGTGTCAGCGAGGCGGCGGCGAGCACGCCGGCCGCCTTGATCTCCTGGATGCGCTGCGCGACGAGCTCGGGCTTGACCGGTTCTGCGTAGAGCTGCTGCATGAGCTTGGTCGCCTCGCCCGGCGTGGACTTCGCGATACGCTCGAGCTGCTTGTCCGCATCGGCGTAGCGCGTCCAGATGCCCTCCAGGTTGAGCACCGCCAGCCCGCCCAGCTTGCCGATCTGGATGGCGATCGTCGGCGAGACGACCCCGTCCATCGCAGAGGCGAGGAGGGGGAGTTCGAGCAGGTAGGGCCCGAGCTTCCAGCCGATGTCGACATCCTCGGCGTCGCGCGTGCGCCGGCTCGGCACGATCGCGATGTCATCGAACCCGTAGGCGCGTCGCGCCTTCTTGCCCCGCCCTATCTCGATCTCCACCGTGTCGGATCCCTCCGCTGTCTCGCCCCTCTACGACAAGACCCAGGGGCGCGTGTCGCAGCGGCCTGGGTCTCGGGAGGAGTGCTCGTCTCGGTATCGAATGCCCAACGTCACCCGATGCTAGCAACCGGGTCGGCAAGAAGCTCGCACGTCCGGCCAAGGCTTCGCTCAGGCTTGGGCAGGTGCGAGCTCGGCGACTTCGACGAGAGCCGAGAGACGCTGCACCTCGCGCGGATCGAGCATTCCGGGCTGCTCGTGCTGGGTGCTCGCGGAACCGCACGCGACGGCGTGGCGGAGCGCATCGGCGAGCGACCGCTCGGCGCGGCGGGCAGCCAGGAAGCCTGCCAGGAGCGCGTCTCCGGCGCCCACCGGGGACACCACCTCGAGCTGGGGCACCGTGGCGCGCAGGAACCGAGGCCGGCCGGACTCGCGCACGTAGGCGAGCGCGCCGTCGTCGCGCGTGATGATCACGCTGCGCGCGCCCATCTCGACGATCTGCTCGAGCGCGACGACGAGATCCTGGACGGTCTCGAACTCGAAGCCCACGAGCTCCTCGGCCTCCATCTGATTGGGCACGATGAGGTCGGGCTCACCGCCCAGGCCCAGCCGCAGCGGCTCGCCCTCGGAGTCGAGCACGGCGTAGACGCGCTGCCTGCGAGCCTCGCGCAGCGCCGTCGCATACCAGTCCTCGGGCACGTCGCGGGGCAGGCTGCCGGCCAGGACGACGGCCTCGCTGCCGCCCAGCAGATAGCCATACGCCGTGGCGAATGCCTCCAGCTCGTCGGGGCGCACGACGGGCCCGTACTCCACGATCTCGGTCGCCACCTGCGTGCCGGCGGGGTCGAGCACGATCGTGCTCGAGCGCGACTCGTCGGCGATGCGCACGAACTGATGGACGATGCCACCGGCCGTCAGGTCCTCGACGATCAGGTCGCCGGCGCGGCCTCCCGCGAGCCCCGTGGCGACCACGGGCTGTCCGAGCGCCCGCAGCGCGCGTGCGACATTGATGCCCTTGCCGCCGGCCTGCAGATCACCCGGCGCGCAGCGATGACGGCGGCCGATCTGCAGATTCGCGACGCGAAGGGTCTTGTCGATCGCGGCGTTGAGCGTGACCGTCAGGAACATGTCGCAAGGCGGCAGGGCCGCAGCCGCACTCTATGCGAGATCGCGTCAAGGGAGCGAGAACGGCAGGTCGAGCGAGCGCAGCCAGGACACGAGCGCGGGGTGTCCGCCGCCCGCCCTGTCGGCCACGAGCGGGATGCGCCCGAGCAGGCCGCGCGAGCTGCGCAGCTCGACGTAGCCGAGCCGCTCGCCACGCCTGACGGCGCGGTTCAGGCGGCGCGGCAGCACGACACGCTCGTGCACCTGCTCGCCCGGATCGAGCACGGCCGAGAGGCCCTTTGCGGCGACGACCCGCACGTGGCCCGAATGGCCGAAGGCCTGACCGGCACGCACGAGTCTGGCGTGCTCGAAGCGATCGAAGCCCCAATCGAGTAGGCGCGCGACATCGCGATCGCGACGCGCCTCGTTGGGTGCTCCCAGCAGGATCGCGTACAGCCGTACGCCCCCGCGCTCGGCGCTCGCCGCCAGGTTCCAGCCGGCCTCGTCGGTGTGGCCGGTCTTGACGCCGTCGAGGCCGGCGTAGGCCGCGAGCAGCGTGTTGCTCGTGGGCAGGTTCGCGTGTCCCGGGATGGTCACGAGCTGTCGCCGCGCGAGCTCGCGGAAGATCGGCGAGGCCATGTCCAGGCGCGACAGCGTGAGCACGTCGTGCGCCGACGAGTGCGCGCCCGGCTCGTCCAGGCCGTGCGGCGTGCGGTAGACGGTGTCGACGAGGCCGAGCCTGCGCGCCTCGGCGTTCATGAGCAGCACGAAGCGCGCGACAGGATTCTTGGGAAGCGGCCGGAGGAGCTCGCGCGCGGCCGTGGCCGCCGCCTCCTGGGCCGCCGGCTGCTCCATCGTCGCGTGCGCGAGCACGACGGCCGCATCGTTGGCCGAGTGCACGATCAGCGCCGCCAGCAGCGCCCTGACGCTCTGGCGCTCACCGAGCTTCAGCGGCACGGCCGACTCGCCCACGGCGGCCGCGTCGGCCCCGGTGACCTCGACCGAGTCGAGGCGCGCATAGCGCAACGCGAGATGCGCGGTCATGAGCTTGGTGAGCGATGCGATCTCGCGCTTCGCGTCGGGCGCGTGCTGCACGAGGACGCCGCCGCGCCCGGGCGCCTCGACGATCCAGGCCGCGGCCTTCGGCACCGGCGGGGAGGTCGCCAGCGCGCCCTGGACCGGGACGAGTAGGACGAGCAGGGCGATGGCGGCGACGCGCACGGGGCGCCACTATAGGGCCCGCCCGGCCAGGGAGGCTGATAGGGGGCCTATAGTGGCGCGGGATGAGCCTGGGCCCACAGGGCGGGCGCGGTCTGCTCGCGACGATGTGGCGCCTGGCGCTCGCACGGCAGCAGCTGCTGCTCGTCGCCGTTGCGATGGTGCTGCTCGACGCCTCCGCCCTGTCGGCGGCGATCGGCGCGCTCTCGCGCGCCGGCTCCTTCTCGGACTACTCGCGCGCGATCTACGACGAGTCGCGCACGCTGGCGGACGCCCTCGGCCGCGCGACGGGCGGCAACGGCGCTTGCGCCGCCGCGATCCTGCTCTACGTGGCCGCTCGCCCGTGGCCGCTGGCCTGGCTGCGCGCCTCCTACATCCGCGGGCTCTGCGCCAAGGGCGGGCTTCCGCGGCCGACATGGACGTCGGTCGTGCGACTCGTGTTGCTGGACGTACTCGTCGGCACGCCGCTCGCATTCGCGATCGGCGGGCTCGAGAAGGCGGATCTGGCTGCGCTCGGGGCGCCGCTCCTGCTGATCGTCCTCGTGTTCACGCTCTACAGCGATTACGCGATCGTCGTCGACGACCTCAGCCTCTGGCAGTCGTTCCGGTCCAGCCTGCACGTGCTGGTGCGGCGGCCGTCGATGTCGCTCGCCGTCACCGCCGTGTGGCTCGTGCTCTCGTTCATGCTTGCCGCTGCGCTGGGGCCGTCGTTCGACAACGGCGCCACGCCGCTTGCCCTGACGGCGCTGCTCGTGCTCACCGGCGTGCTCGGCTTCGCGCTGGACGTCTGCCTGCTCACGCTCTACCGCGCGACGCCGCCCCCCCCGACTCCGGACGTCGGCTGACGAGCTACTTCACGATCAGCATCTGGCCGACCTGGAGTGCGGCGGGGTCGATGTTGGGATTCAGGCGCTGAAGCTCCTTGACGCTCGTGCCGAACTGCGTCGCGATCGAGAACAGGGTGTCACCCGGCTTGACCGTCCACTTCACGCGCTGACCGCCGTTCCCGGTCGTCGTCGTCTCCGTCGACGTCGTGTCGGCCGGAGTGGTCGAGGTGGTCGTGGACTGCGTCGTGGTGGAGGTTGTGCTCGTGGTCGTCGCGGTCTTCGTCGTGGTCGCCGGCGGGGGAGGCGGAGGGAGCGGCGGTGGCTCCGGCGGCGCCGGCTCGGGCGGCGGCGGCGTATTCGGTACCGGCAGCGTCTCCACGGGACCGTTCGGGGCGGTGGAGGGCAGCGGACCGCCGTCGGACGGGTGCCCGATCCACCCGGCGCTGGAGAGAATCAGAACGATCACCGTCACCGCCCCGAGCAGTGCGGCCGGCGCGAGGTAGGCCCAGGGGGAGCGGCGCCCCGGAGGCGGTTTCGGGCGGCGCGGCGGCTTGCGACGAGGAGGGCGAGCGCTCATGCGCTCTCCACGACCGCCCAGGCCGCTGCGCGCAGGCG
>JALYLC010000339.1 GCA_030774435.1 Actinomycetota bacterium | reverse complement strand
ACCCCGGCCGGCTCCCGGGCGGCCGCGGCGACCGCGCGCCCGACCGCGGTGAGCGCGAGCGCTGCCGGCCCTGGACGGACGCGCTGGTCCGGCTCTGCGATCCCGCCGTGGTGGTGCCCGTCGGGCGCCTCGCGATCGACGACTGGCTCGGGCCCGCCGCGCTGGCTGACGTCGTGGGCCGGCGCTTCGAGCGCGACGGTCGCGTGATCGTGCCGCTCCCGCATCCGTCGGGCGCCAGCGCGTGGACGAACGCGGCGGCCAATCGGGCCCTCGTCGAGCAGGCCGTCGCACAGCTGCGCGACACGCTCCTCTGACGGCCCGCCACGAAGGCGTCACCAGGGGCGAACCTAGCGTCCCTGGCCGTGCAGCGAGGCCAGGCAACCGTCGAGACGGCAGCCCTGTGGGGCCTCGTCGCCCTGCTCCTGCTGATCGTCGCGGCACTGCTCGGGCCCGGCCTGGCAGGGGCGATCGTCGATGCACTCGGCTCGCACCTCCCCCACGCCCGCGGCGAGTCGCGCTCCACACCCGACGAACGGGCACTGCGCGATCCCCGCCTGCGGGCGCTGATCGACCGCGCCCTCCCCCGCCTCGTGCTCGAGCGCGACGCCTCCGGCGACGACAACGAGGTGCCGGTCTGGACGAGCTGCCGGCATCCGCTCTGCGCGCGATCCGGACGAGCGGCGCCCGTGCTGCACGTGCATGTCGTGCGCGCGGCGAGCGGGCCCGTCGTCGAGCTCTGGACGTACTACCCCGACTCGCAGACGAGCCACCTCCCCGTGGCCGCGCTGCGCGGCTACCACCACGACGACTGGGAGGGCCTCTTCGTCGCGTTCGCGCCCGACGGCTCACTGCGCGGCGCCCGCGCGTCCGCGCACAGCGGCTTCAACGGCACGGGGCCCTGGTGGGAGCAGGCCGCAGACGACTGGGCGCCCTATGCGGGCGTCGCCTACCGCGCCAGCGGGTCGCACGCCCTCGGCTTCCGGCGGAGCGACCTCGACCTCGCAGGCGACGCCTGGAACGGCGACCTCGCGACCGTGGAGCCGGGAGCCTTCCGCCTGGTAGCCGCGGACCGCGTGGCGCAGCGAGGGCTCACGTTCGACCCCGAGGTCGCACCGCCCTGGGACAAGGCCGCCTGGCGCAACCCCGGCACGCGCCACACGAGCGCGGCCGGCGCCGGGCCGAGCCGGGTGGCCAGGGCCGCGCGCGTGTGGGCAGACGCGTACGCGCTGGGTGCGTGGTGACGCACCCAGCGCGCACGGGGTGCACTAGCGGTGCAGGCGGAACCGCAGCATCAGCTGCGCGGCGCTGCTGTGAGCGCCGACGACCGAGGTCGTTGCCGTCGCCGGCGGCGGCACGAACGGCACGTCCTGCTGGCAGATCGTGCCCGCAGCCGGGAGCGTCAGCGTCTCGATCTGCGCGACCACGGCGGGGTCGATACAGGTCGGCGAGCCGTTCAGGTAGGCCGTGTGGCCGTCGCCGACCATGGTCAGGAAGCGCACGTTGCCGAGTTGCTTCGCCAACCGCTTGGCGCCGCGGAACGGCGTGGCCGGGTCGTACGTCGTCGCGATCTCGAGGATCGTCGGCGCAGACTTGGAGGCCGTGAACGGACCGTCGAAGGCGTCCTTCGCGTGGATCGGCCAGAGGGCGTAGTTGATCTCCGTATAGCCAGTGTTCCAGTACGTGTAGTTGAACACGCCCCAGGAGTTGTCACCGGCGTCGAGGAACGTCTGGACGTCGTGCGGGTACTTCTGCTCGACCGCGGTGATCGTGAAGTAGCGGTCGGTGCCGGGGGAGAACGTGCCGTCCTCGTTGTTGCCCCAGAACGCATCCGCGAGATCGCGGATGCCCGTGCCGTCGCCGTGGGCCGCGGCGGACACAGCCTGTGCGAGCACGGGCCACAGCTGCTTGGCGTACATCCCCAGCGCGGTCGCGGCGAGGATGTCGTCCCCGTTGACCGCGGCCCGGCCGTCGGGCACCGGGATGGCGAGCAGGTTCGCCTGATCCACCAGCGCGTCGTAGGCCGCCTGCGGGTCGGTGCCGCCGAAGTTGCAGAACGACTGGTAGACCGCGCAGGCAGTGAAGAAGCGCCCGATCGCGCGCTCGAAGCCCGCCGACTGCTCGCGCAGGCCGGCCGACGGCGTGTTGATGTAGCTGTTGGCATCGACGGGGCCGTCGAGCACCATGGCGCGGTAGTTGTCCGGGAAGAGGCTCGCGTAGGTGGCACCGAGGAACGTCCCGTACGAGAAGCCGAAGTAGTTCAGCTTCTTGTCGCCCATCGCCGCGCGGATGCCGTCCATGTCGCGCGCCACGTTGGCGGTCGAGACGAACGGGAGGATGCGCTTGTTGAGGCTGACGCAGCGCTTGACATAGGCCTTGTCCTTGGCCAGCAGCGCCTTGACGTCGAGGTTCTCGGGGGTGACGAACGGCTTGGAGTAGAGGCCATCCGTCTCCTGGTTCACGGCGCAGTCGATCGAGGGCGAGCTCTGACCGACGCCGCGGGGATCAAACGCGACGAGGTCGAAGTGATCGTTGACCGGACCGAACAGGAACGAGCCGATCGCCTGGGTCGTGTCCACCGCGGTGCCGCCCGGGCCGCCGTAGTTGATGAAGAGCGCGCCGATGCGGTTCGCCTGGTCCTGAGCGGGGAGGCGCGTGACCGCGATCTTGACGGAGCCGGCGCCCGGATTGCCGTAGTCCTTCGGCGCCTTGAACGTCGCGCACTGCCACCCCGCGGCAGTCGCATCAGGGTCCGCGCAGGTGCCCCACTTCAGTCCTCCGGGCGGCGATCCCGC
The DNA here is from genome assembly GCA_030774435.1 of Actinomycetota bacterium. GTDB lineage: Bacteria > Actinomycetota > Thermoleophilia > Gaiellales > JALYLC01 > JALYLC01. The sequence goes on along the minus strand of JALYLC010000339.1, from coordinate 1,148 downwards.
CATGGCGGGAACCGCCATGGCCAGCAGCGCGAGCGCGACTCCCGCCGCGATCAATGCCCGTGGAAACAGACGTCGCCTCATGTCGCCTCTCCTTCGACTCCCAGACACCCCTCCGGTGCCTGCAAAAGCGCGTTATGCACCCTATACAGCAGGGCCCGTCGCCGCGCGGGGTGGTTTACCCCGGGGGGTCGAGAGAGCAAACAACCGAAGAGTGATGCAGACGGCCGAAGCCGATCAGTCGCCTCCGAAGACTGCACGGGGCGCAGAGGGGCGCCGCACGGCGGCGGCACCCCTCCGCGCACGAGACCTATGCAGACTCGTTGACGAACCGCCCCATGAGGGCGTACTTCTCGGGGTTCTGCGCGCGAATCGCGTAGGCGTACCCCATGGAGATGACCGGCACGGCCACGCCGATGATCCCGAGCCACGAGACCGGCACCGACCACGTCCCCGAGCCGATCGTGAAGAGCTCCCTGACGTAGACCGAGGAGCCCGCGGCCACGAACGTCTCGTAGTGGTAGAAGAGCGCCAGCACGAAGAGCTGGCCCGCGAAGCCCAGCCATGCGCACACGGTCGTCTTCCACGTCTGCTCGCTCGGATGCTCGCGCCGGAAGTACGTGAACACCGAGAGCGCGGTCAGCGCCTGCACGAGCACGATCCAGATCACGCCCTGCGGGGAGAGCCAGAAGTAGGCGTCCAGACCGGTGTGGCTGGTGGCCCGGAAGAGCAGGAACAGGACGACGGCGCCGGCGCCCCAGGTCAGCACCGCGGTGTACGGGGACTTGTGCACGGGGTGCGTCTTGCCGAGGTAGCGCGGCAGCAGTCCCTCGCGGCCCATCGAGTACATGTAGCGCAGGCCGGCGTTCGTGAGTGCCGCGGCACAGGCGAGAGAGCCCGTGATGATGAGATAGCTGAGTGCATCGCGCCAGAACTCACCCGCAGCAGCGGAGACCGGTCCGAGCACGAAGTTGTTGTAGTCGGCCGGGACGGTCTTGCCGTTGATGACGGCGGTGCTGCCCGTGTTCGCGATCTTGGACCAGTCGGTCTGCGTGCCGTAGACCGAGACGAGCGCCCAGGACATGACCGTGTACAGGGCCCCGACGGCCACGCACGAGAAGATCAGCGCGATCGGGATCACCCTGATCGGG
>JALYLC010000338.1 GCA_030774435.1 Actinomycetota bacterium | reverse complement strand
GCCGTACTCCTGCACGAGCAGGTCGGCCGCCGCCTTCGAGACTCCGAACAGCGAATGGGTGGACTTGTCGATCGACATCGAGGTGTCGATGCCACGGTGGTAGTGGTGATCCTCGGGCAACTCGAGCCGCGTCTCCAGCTCCTGCAACGGCAGGCGGTTGGGCGTGTCGCCGTAAACCTTGTTGGTCGAGCAGAACACGAAGCTAGCGTTCTGGCAATTCGCACGCGCGGCTTCCAGGAGGTTCAGCGTTCCGTTCGCGTTGACGCCGAAGTCGGTCTGCGGCTCCTTTGCCGCCCAATCGTGCGACGGCTGCGCCGCCGTGTGGATCACGAGCTCGATCCGAGGGCCATGCTCGGCGAACACGCGGCTCACCGACTCGGTGTCGCGGATGTCGAGATCGATCGAGCGGAACTCGTCGTAGCGCTCGACCAACTCGACGGTGACGTGAGCGGTCGAGGCCTCGGGGCCGAAGAAATTGGCCCGCATGTCGTTTTCCAGCCCCACCACGTCCCAGCCGCTCTCGACCAGGTGGCGGACCGACTCGGATCCGATCAGGCCCCCGGAGCCGGTGACTATCGCGACCGCCATCCCTAGCTCCTCGTTCCCACACCGAGCGCCTCCGGCAAAGCATCCTCGTTGCTGGCGATCCAATCGTGGATGTCGCGCAGGGTGTCCTCGGCGCTGCGTCGCGGCCGCCAATCGGTATTGCGGAACAGCTCACCGCAATCGGAGACATAGACCGGCACGTCGCCCTGGCGGGCCGCGGCCACCGGCTCTACCTCGACTTCGTTTCCGGTCAGCTCGCGGCAGATCTGCGTCGTCTCCAGCAGCGAGAGGCTGCGCTCGGGCCCGCCCCCGACGTTCACCGTCAGGCCGTCCCAGCGATCGAGCTGGGAGAGCTGCTCGCTCACCAGCTCGATCAGATCGTCTATGTGGATCAGGTCCCGCACCTGCTTGCCATTTCCTCCGTACCCGATATACCGCAAAGGCTGTCCGAAGTGGTGGCTCAGCATCCAGTGCGTGAACACGCCTTGGTCGACCTTGCCCATCTGCCAGGGGCCGGCGATCACCCCGCAGCGGTCGACCACCGCGCGAACGCCGAACCCGGCCCTGTACTCGTCGATGAGCAGCTCCGCCGCCAGCTTCGTGGTGCCGTAAAGCGTGCGTGCGCCCGCGGTCGGGAAGCGCTCCGAGATCCCGGCGGGCGAGACGCCTTCGAGCTCCTGCTGGTCGCTGATCGCGAAGCGGGTCGGTTGCTCGTCGAGACGGATCGAATCCAGGGCGACGACCGGATAGACGCGGCTGGTCGAGAGGAACACCATCGCGGCGTCGTCGCGGCGCGCCACCTCGAGGCAGTTGTAGGCGCCGGTGAGGTTGGTGTGCACCAGGTAGGAGGTGTCGCCGTTGGTTCCGCTCATCACCGAGGGCTCGGCCGAGCACTCGACGATCGCGTCGACCTCCGGGAGTTGCTCGAGCTGCGCCGGCTCGCGCACGTCGCCGCGCACGAACTGGACTCCGGCCGCCTCGAGGCGCGGAAGGTTGAGCTCGGACCCGCGCCGGTGCAGATTGTCGAACGCCAGCACTTCGCGGCCGGAGTCCGCCGCAAGCGCGATCGCGAGGTTGGAGCCTACGAATCCTGCTCCGCCGGTGATCAGCACCCGCCCCATCAACGCCACCCCCCAAGCGGCGAGCCAACGCCCACTGCGCCGGGATCCCGATTGACGCCTTCGACCAGCGCCACCCGCTGCCAGCGGCTTTGCAGTGTTTCGGCGGGCGCCGGCGCCGTCTCGGCCAGGAACTGCTCCAACGCCGCCGCGATCGCGGCGCTCTCCTCCGCGCTGGCCGCCCCTCGAACCACCTCTATCCGCGGCCGGGGAGGCTTGCGATTCCCGTTCGCGCTCACCTGGTGGACTCTAGCCCCGCAAGCGGCCGCCGCCAAGCCGCGAGCCCCGGTATGACTGCCCCCGTGATTCCGGTGATCTCAGGCGAGGCGGTGCTGTCGGCCGTGACCCCGGCGGAGGCGATCGAGCGGACCCGAGAGGCTTTCGAGCACCACGCTCGCGGTGAGTGGGTGATGCCGGCAAAGGTCTACCTCGACAGCCCGCCAGGGGACTTTCGCGCCATGCCTGCGCGTGGGTCGGGGGTGGCGCTGCTGAAGTGGGTGACCTCGTACCCGCACAACCCCGAGCGGGGGCTACCGGTCGTGACCGGCGTGATCGTTCTCTCCGACGCCGAGAGCGGCGCCGAGCTGGCGGTCCTCGACGCCCGCTCGGTGACCTGGCTGCGCACCGGCGCTGCGGCTGCGGTCTCGGCGCAAGCGCTGGCTGCATCGGGCGCGAGCTCAGTGGGTGTGATCGGCTGCGGCGTCAACGGCACGTGGGCGGCCCGCTGCCTCGCCGCTGCCGGTTACGGCCCCGGCATCTGC
>JALYLC010000337.1 GCA_030774435.1 Actinomycetota bacterium | reverse complement strand
GCCCAGCGGGCGCGCGCACGCGGGCGCAGCGGGAGCCCAGAACCCCCTGCCGACGTACACTAGAACCCGCATGGCAGTCACGGAAACCCCCTGGACACCCGCCTCCTGGCGCGAGCACGCGGCGCTGCAGCAGCCCGTGTGGCCGGACGCCGGGCGTGCCGAGATCGCGCGCGCGCAGCTGCGCTCGATGCCGCCGCTCGTGTTCGCCGGCGAGGCGCGCGCGCTGCGGGACTCGCTGGCCGAGGTGGCAGCGGGACGCGCCTTCCTGCTCCAGGCCGGTGACTGCGCCGAGTCGTTCCACGACACCTCGGCGGTGACGATCCGCGAGAAGCTCAAGATCCTGCTCCAGATGTCGGTCGTCCTGACCTACGCGGCCGCGCTGCCGGTCGTGAAGGTCGGCCGCATCGCCGGCCAGTTCGCCAAGCCGCGCTCAGCGCCCACCGAGCGCGTGGGCGATGTCGATCTGCCCTCGTTCTACGGCCACGTCGTCAACGATGACGCACCCACGGCCGAGGCCCGCGTGCCCGACCCGCAGCGCATGCTGCGCGCCTACGACCAGTCGGCCCGCACGCTCAACCTTCTGCGCGCGTTCTCGAAGGGCGGCTTCGCCGACATCACGCGTGTGCACGAGTGGAACCAGGAATTCGTGGCGAGCTCGGCCGAGGGCCGCCGCTACGAGCAGGTCGCGAGCGACATCGAGCGTGCGCTCCGCTTCATGACGGCCTGCGGCATCGACCTCGCGCGCGAGGCGCAGCTGCACCAGGTCGACGTGTGGACGAGCCACGAGGGCCTCTTGCTCGACTATGAAGAGGGCCTGACGCGTTGCGACTCGCTGACCGGCGACTGGTACGACTGCTCCGCGCACATGCTCTGGATCGGCGAGCGCACGCGGCAGGCCGACGGCGCGCACGCGGCGTTCTTCGCCGGAGTCCACAACCCGCTGGGCGTCAAGGTCGGCGCCAGTGCGACCCCGCGCGAGCTCACGGAGCTGTGCGCGAGGCTCGATCCGCAGCGCACGCCGGGGCGCCTGACGCTGATCGCACGCATGGGCGCGGCGCACGTCCGCGAGGCGCTGCCGCCCCTGTTGCGGGCCGTGCGCGAGGCCGGGCACCCGGTCGTGTGGTCGTGCGATCCGATGCATGCCAACGGCATCCGCACGGCGTCCGGCCTCAAGACACGCCGCTTCGACGTGATCATGGATGAGCTCGAGGGCTTCGTCACGGCCTGCCGGAGCGAGGACACCTGGCCCGGCGGCGTGCATCTGGAGTTCACGGGCGAGGACGTCACCGAGTGCCTCGGGGGAGCCGAGGAGGTGCTCGAGGCGCAGCTCGAGACGCGCTACATGTCGCTCTGCGATCCGCGCCTGAACGCACGCCAGTCGCTCGACCTGGCCTTTCGCCTGGCCGAGTTGATGCGCGGCGACGCGCGACCCGCGTGATCCAGCGTCTCGCGATCGTCGGGCTGGGACTGATGGGCGGCTCGCTCGGGCTGGCAGCGCGCGAGCGGGCAGGCGTCGGGCGTGTCGTCGGCTTCGATCCCGATCCGGGAGCGCTCGAGGCCGCGCTCACGCGGGGGTGCGTCGACGAGGTCGCCGGCGACCTGGCGGCCGCCGTCGCCGGGGCCGAGCTGGTGGCGCTCTGCGCGCCCGTGACCGAGCTTCCCGCCGTGCTGGCGGAGCTGGCCGCCCTGGCGCCCGAGGCCACGATCACCGACATCGGCTCCACCAAGGCCGGTGTCGTGGCGGCGGTGCCTGCCGAGCTGCGGCCGCGCTTCATCGGCGGTCACCCGATCGCCGGCATGGAGTCGCGTGGCGCGCAGAACTCGCGTGCCGAGCTGTTCGCGGGAGCGACCTGGTACCTCACGCCTCTGGCCGAGACGGAGCCCGCACGGCTGCGCGACCTGCACCGCCTGCTGGCGGCGCTCGGGGCCACTCCCGTCGCGATCGACGCGGGCGTGCACGACCGCCTGCTGGCCGTCACGAGCCACCTGCCGCACGTGCTCGCCAACCTGCTCGTCGTCCAGGCCGGCGAGGCGCGCATCGACGGGCACGACCCGCTCACGGCGATCGGTGGCTCCTTCCGCGACATGACGCGCGTCGCGGGCGCGAACCCGCGCATCTGGGTCGACATCTTCCTCGACAACCGCGAGGCCCTCGCGGGCGTGCTGCGCGAGCACCAGCGCTCGCTCGGCGAGGTGCTGACGGCGCTCGAGGCGGGCGATGCGGGCTACCTCGCCCGCTGGATCGGCCAGTCCTCCGGCCATCGCCGTCGCGCGCTCGAGGCGCAGTTCGACCAGCGCCCGGAGGAGCTCTACCGCGTGCAGGTGCACGTGCCCGACCGCCCCGGCGTGTTCGCCGGCATCACGCAGGCGCTCGGGGCCGCGCGCATCAACATCGAGGACTTCGAGTTGCACCATTTCACCCCGGAGCGCGGCGGCACCGTCGAGCTGCTTGTGGCAGGGCGCGAGGCCGCGGACGCGGCAGTCGAGCTGCTCGATGCCCAGGGCTACGGCGCACTGGCCGCGCCCGTGCTGGCGGACGCCACGTGAGTGCCGCGACCGGCTCCGACCGGCTGGAGGTGGCGCCCGCGGCGGCGCTCGTCGGCGAGCTCGCGGTACCCGGCGACAAGTCGATCTCGCACCGTGCCCTGCTGCTCGGCGCGATCGGCGACGGCGCCACCGAGGTCAGCGGCTTCGGGCCGAACGCCGACACGCTCGCGACGCTGGCGGCGGTGGAGTCGCTCGGCGCCAGCGTCGAGCGACTCGACGCGGCCGGCACTCGCCTGCGCGTGCACGGCTGCGGGCTGCGCGGCCTGCGCGCGCCGGAGGGGGCGATCGACGTCCACAACGCGGGCACCCTGATGCGCCTGCTGCCCGGGCTGCTCGTCGGCCAGAGCGGATCGTTCACGCTCGACGGCGACGAGTCCATCCGCCGGCGCCCGGTCGACCGCGTCGCCATGCCGCTGCGCCTGATGGGAGCCGTGCTGGGCGACAGCGACGGCCGGCCGCCTCTGCACATCGACGGCGGCGGCGAGTTACAGCCCATCGGCTACGAGCTCCCGGTGGCCTCGGCCCAGGTCAAGTCGTGCATCCTGCTCGCCGGGCTCTACACGGTCACGGGCCCCACGACCGTGATCGAGCCGGTGCCGACGCGCGATCACACGGAGCGCCTGCTGCGGGCCGCGGGCGCGCGGATCGCAAAGGGGCCGCGCACGGTCTCGGTGTGGCCGGTCGAGCGGCTGCAGCTGGACGCCGTCGACGTGCCCGGCGATATCTCCTCGGCCGCGCCGTTCCTGGTCGCCGCAACGCTGCTGGCCGAGTCCCGTCTGTTCGTGCGCGGCATGTCGACCAACCCGACGCGCACGGGCCTGCTGACCGTGCTGGAGCGCATGGGCGCCCGCATCAACCTCTTCAACCGCCGCACGACGTCGGGCGGCGAGCCGATCGCGGACGTCGAGGTGCACGCTGCGGAGCTCGTGGCCACGGAGGTCGAGCCCGAGATCGTGCCGAGCATGATCGACGAGTTGCCGCTGCTCGCGCTCGCGGCGACCATGGCCCGCGGCCGCACCGTGGTTCGCGGCGCGGGGGAGCTGCGCGTCAAGGAGTCCAACCGGCTGGAGACGGTCGCCGAGCTGCTGCGGGCAATCGGCGGCCACGCGCACGCGACTGCCGACGGCTGGGAGATCCAGGGCGTGCCCGCCCGTCCCGACGGCGGCCGCGTCGAGGCGCACGGCGACCATCGCATCGGCATGCTGGGGGCGATCGCCGGCCTCGTCTCCCGCAACGGCGTGCGCATCGAGGGCGCCTCCGCGATCGGCGTCTCGTATCCGGGCTTCGCGCTCGAGGTCGAGCGGCTTGCGGTGCGGCCGTGGTGATCGCCATCGATGGCCCCGCGGGAGCCGGCAAGTCGACAGTGGCGCGCGCAGTCGCCGACGAGCTCGGCTACCGCTACCTGGACACGGGTGCTATGTATCGGGCGGTGACGCTGGCCGCCTTGCGCGCCGGCGTCGACAGCGAGGACGCGGCCGGCCTGGCGGCGCTCGCCGAGCGGGCGGCGACGATGACCGGCGACGCCGAGCTGCGCAGCCCCGAGGTCGAGCGCAACGTGTCGCTGGTGGCGAGCCACCGGCAGGTGCGCGACGCCCTGC
>JALYLC010000336.1 GCA_030774435.1 Actinomycetota bacterium | reverse complement strand
GAACACATGTTCGCATGGATCGCGGACGCCACCTCCCGCAGCAGCCTGAGAGAAGCCTTGCGCGAGCTCCCTAGCCGCGGACGGCGGCCTTCAACGTCGAACCGGCGGAGAACTTCGGCACGGTCGCGGCGGGGATCTGGACCTTCTGGCCCGGGTTCCGCGGGTTGACGCCCGTGCGCGCCGATCGCCTCGTGACGTGGAACTTGCCGAAGCCCGTGAAGGCGACGTCGCCGCCCTTCTTCAGCGTGTCGCTGATCGTGCCCAGCACGGCATCCACTGCGGCGCCGGCGTCCTTCTTGGACAGCCCGGTGCGCGATGCCACCTCGTCGATGAACTCGCCCTTGGTCACGTGAAATTCCTCCTCGGTTGGGAACCGCGAGCACGCTAGCAGAGGCACCGGACACGAAACCGCATGGTCATGCGGTTTTGCGGCTCTCGGGTGACGATTCGCACCTTCCGGGCGGTTCACGCTGGAAAACCCGCAAACGCTTTCAGGAAGCGGGATTCCGCCGTGTGCAGCGGATTCGCCCCGCTCAGGCGACGGGCATGCCGAGATCGGCTCTACGAAAGGGGGGTTCGAGCTGCACGCCGAGCGCCACGAGCGCCTCGCCCTCGCCCGCCTCGCGATCGAGCACGCAAAGCGCTCGCTCCGCCATCTGGGGTCTGGCCATCTGGGGTCTTGGCCATCTGCGGTCTGGGCCATCTGGGGTCTGGCCCCGCCTGGCGGGGTCTGACCCCACCTGGCGGTGGCTGGCACCGACCTGTCGGAAACAGCCGAGAACCGTCTAGGCATGCGGGACACGAGCCAACTGAGCGTCACCACGAGCCATGCGCGAACGGAGCGCCCGGAAGCACCCCGACGCCGCAAACGCCCTAACCAAGCCAACCGCCACCCTGGGGTCAGGCTCCGCCACCCGGGGTCAGACCCCGCCTGGCGGAGCCAGACCCCAGGCTGAGCCCAGAACCCGCTCAGGCGACGGGCATGCCGAGATCGGCTCTACGAAAGAGGGGTTCGAGCTGCACGCCGAGCGCCGCGAGCGCCTCGCCGCCGCCCTCCTCGCGATCGAGCACGCAGAGCGCTCGCTCGATCGCCAGCCCGGCAGCGCGCAGGACCTCGACCGCGGCGATCAGCGCGCCCCCGGTCGTGACGACGTCCTCGATCGCGAGCACGCGCTCGCCGGGCTCGAAGACGCCCTCGATGAGACCTTCCGTGGCGTAGTCCTTGGGCGCCTTGCGCACGATCAGGAACGGGATGCCGCTGGCGAGCGCTGCCGCGGCGGCGAGGGGGACGGCTCCGAGCTCAGGGCCTGCCAGCCGGTCGGGCGGCGCGCCCTGCGCGGCCAGCTCGGCGAGCGCGGCGCCGATCGGCCCGAGTAGTGCCGGATCGGTCTCGAAGCGGTACTTGTCGAGGTAGACGGTCGAGCGCTTGCCCGAGCGCAGCACGAAATCGCCGTGCAGCAGCGCGCGTTCGGAAACGCGGCGCGCGAGCTCCTCGCGCCTCACCGGCCGGTGGCCGCAAGTGCCTCGGCGGCGAGCGGCAGGAGCCGGTCCGCCTCCGGAGCGCCCTGCGAGAGCGAAAGCATCGAGCCGTCCTCGAAGTAGAGGTCGGCGCGGCTCGCATTGCGCTCGCGCTTGCGCTTGAAGATCAGCGCCGAGCCCGCGACCGATCCGACCGCGAGCGTCATCGCGCCGACCACCCTCCGCCTACGCCGCGCCATCGGCCTGCTCCTCTGCGCTCGCACCGCCGTCGGCCTGCCAGACGACGTTCGGCTCTGCTGCTCCGGGCCGTCCGTCCAGCGTGTGGAGCGCGGATTTGAGGTCGTAGAACACGAGCCCGACCGTGGGATCGGGGGCCGTGGTCGCGAGCAGGACGTGGCTGGCGTCGCGCACGACGAACACGCTCCCCTGCGCGGTCGAGAGCTCGACCTGCGTCAGCGCGTCGCGGCCGAGGTCGCGGCGCGAGCTGTCCGCGGCCTCCCAGATCTCACGCGCGAGGCGGCTCAGCAACTCACCGGTCGGCCCGTCGTCGGGCGAGCAGGCAAGAACCGCGCCGCCGTGGTCTGCGATCACAGCGGCTTCGATCTGGACAGAGATCTGCTTGAGGTCGGCGAGCGCTTCATGCCCGTCCATAAGCACCCTTTTCGGACCGCGACGATTTCGCGGACCGTACCACACGGACACCGTGCCGAAGTGCCGAAAATGGCCCTCCTGCAACTGCGCGAGCCGGTGCCGCCGCCTCGCCAGGTTCAATGCAGGGATGGGACCTGCGGACATCGCGGGCTCGGCGGCCCGGCCCGTGCGCGCCCTCGCCCCGATCCTGCGCCGCTACTTCGGCGTCCGCGGCCCCCACCTCGCGGCCATGCTCGCCTACTACGCCCTGCTCTCGCTGTTCCCGTTCGTGTTCCTGGCCGCTTCGCTCGTGAGCTGGATCGGGCGCCCGGCCGAGACCTCCGCACTGCTGCGCGACCTCAGCCACGTGCTCCCGGGAACGAGCGCGCACGACCTCTCGCAGCTCGTCACGAGCCTCGGCTCCAATGTGACGGAGATCGGCCTGATCGGCGGCGTCGGCCTGCTGTGGTCGTCGCTCGGCTTCCTCTCGGCGCTGGAGTCGGGGCTGAACGTCATCTACGGGCTCCCGAACCGGGGATTCCTGCACCAGAAGCTCGTCGTGCTCGGCCTGCTGGCGATCGCGCTGCTCGGCCTGCTCGCGGGCCTGGCGGTCGTGGTCACGAGCCAGACGGCCCTCTCGCAGGTCGCGCCCGGACTGGCGCACCTGGCCGCCTGGCGGATCGGCGGCGGGCTCGCGATCAGCACGCTGACGACGTTCCTCTTCCTGCTGATCGTCTACCGCACGCTGCCGAACACCGAGATCACCGCCCGCCAGGTCCTGCC
>JALYLC010000335.1 GCA_030774435.1 Actinomycetota bacterium | reverse complement strand
GCACAGCTCCGCCAGCGCCGGGCCGCCGTCCGCGTAAGCGAGCGCCTCGTCCGCCGTCAGCGTCGTGTCGGATCGCAGGTCGTCGTAGGTCGGGCCGGAGGGCGGACTCGCGGCGTCGATGCGCAGGGGATGCGGCACGCCCGGATCCTAGCCCCGATCATCCGGGACACCCGCCCCGCGTTCGGAAATGCGCTCGTAGTGCTCGTCAGAGCGCGCGCAGGCGCGGGGCGATCTCTGCGGCGAAGCGCTCGAGGAAGCCGAGCTGGTCGTCCGCGGGACTGTGGAAGACGAGGTGGCGGAAACCGAGCTCGACGTACGGGGCGATCCGCGCCACCGCCTCCTCGGGATCCCCCGTGCAGATGAAGCGCGAGGCCGCCTGCTCGTCGTCCAGCCCGTCGGCCAGGCGGGCGAGCTCCCGGGGATCCTCGACGCCCTGCTTGGCCTCGGCCGGCAGGGCGAGCGGCGCCCAGAAGCGGCAATCGGCGACCGCCGTCGCGCGGTCCTTCGCGTAGGACAGCTTGATCTCGATCATGCGCTCGATCGCAGCCGGATCGGCCCCGGCCTCGGCGGCGCCGGCGGCCGCGTTCGGCAGCAGCCGCTCGGAATACAGCTCGCGCGCCTTCCCCGAGGTCGTGATCAACCCGCCCTCGGCACCGGCGAAGCGGGCGCCCTTCGGCCCGCCTGCGGCGATCCAGATCGGGATCGGCTGGGGCGGCAGGTCGTAGATCGTCGCACCGCCGGTGTGGTACCACTGACCGTCGAAGTGCACCTGCTCGCCGGTCCACAGCCGGCGGATCAGCGCCACGGCCTCGCGCAGCCGCTCGAGGCGCTCCCCGGAGCCCGGCCATTCGACGCCGGTCGGTGCGACCTCGTTCATCGCCTCGCCCGCGCCCAGGCCGAGGAAGACCCGGCCCGGAGCGAGACAGCCCAGCGTCGCGAACGCCTGAGCGACGACGGCCGGGTGGTAGCGGAAGGTGGGCGTCAGGACGCTCGTGCCGACGAGCACGCGCGAGGTCGACGCGGCCAGCGCGCCGAGCCACGGCAGCGACGCCGGGGAGTGCCCGCCGACGTGCCGGAACGGCTGGAAGTGATCCGAGACTCCGACGCTGTCGAGGCCAAGGCGGTCGGCCGCGACGCCGAACGAGAGCAGCGCTCCGGGCGCGAACTGCTCGGCGGCCGCCTTGTAGCCGAGCCGCAGCGGCGGGTTTTCGGGGCCAGGAGACATAGACTCGGCCCGATGGTAGCCCGTTCCCATAGCGGGTGGCTGGCGCTGGTGCCGGTCAAGGCGCTGCCCCGCGGCAAGTCCCGGCTGGCGGGTGTGCTGGACGAGGACGCGCGTGGCGATCTCGTGCTGTTCCTGCTGCGGCGTGTCGTGAGCGTGTGCCTCGAGGTGGGCCTCGAGGTCTGCGTCGTCTCCCCGGACGCGGAGGTGCACGCAGCGGCGCGCGCGCTCGGTGCGGACGCGCTGGACGACGGCGGCCGCGACCTCTCGGCCAGCATCGAGCTCGCGCTCGAACGTCACGCGAATGCGCCCGGCGTGGTCGTGCTGGCCGCCGATCTCCCGCACGTCACCGCCGGCGACGTGCGCGAGCTGATCGCCCACGCGCAGCCGCTCGCGCTCGTGGCGGCCGCGGACGGGACGACGAACGCGATCGCAGCGTCTCCGCCCGCGGCCTTCCAGCCGAGCTATGGCCCGGGCAGCGCCTCACGCCACGGAGGCACGCGCCTGCGCCTCGTCGGGATCGAGCGCGACGTCGATACGCCCGACGACCTCGGGCTCGCCCTGCTCGCATGCCCCGGGTGACCCTGCTCGCAGGCGGAGTGGGCGGTGCCCGCTTCGCGCGCGGCCTGCTCGCGTGCGTGCCGCCTGCGGACGTGACCGTCGTCGGCAACGTGGGCGACGACCTCGAGCACTGGGGCCTCTCGATCTCGCCCGACCTCGACACGCTGCTCTACACGCTGACAGGGCGCGTCCATCCCGAGCAGGGCTGGGGTGTCGCGGGCGATACGCGGGAGGCGATGGCCGTCGTGGCCGAGCTCGGCGGCGTCGACTGGTTCATCCTCGGCGATCGCGACATCGGCTTGCATCTCGTGCGCAGCGAGCGGCTGCGCGCGGGCGAGGCGCTGTCGGCAGTCACGGCCGACTTCGCGCGCCGCTACGGCCTGGCCGCGCAGTTGCTGCCCGCGAGCGACGACCGCCTGCGCACGCGCATCCTCACGGAGGATGGCGAGCTGGCCTTCCAGCAGTGGCTCGTCGGACGCCGTGCTGCCGATCCCGTCCGCGCGGTGCGCTTCGAGGGCGTGCCGGGCGCACGCCCGGCCCCGGGCGTGCTGGAGGCGATCAAGGGCGCGGAGCTGATCGTGCTCGCGCCCTCCAACCCGTTCGTCTCGCTCGACCCGATCCTCGCGGTCGACGGCCTCCGCGCTGCCGTGGCCGCGCAGCGCGAGCGCGTCGTCGCGATCACGCCGATGATCGGCGCCCAGGCCGTCAAGGGGCCTCTGGCGGGGATGCTCGAGACACTCGGGCACGAGGTGGGCGCCGTGGGGGTCGCGAGCGTTCTCGCGCCGCTGGCCTCCGGCTTCGTGCTCGACAGCGCCGACGACGAGCGCGCGCCGGACATCCGCGCGCTCGGCTACCGCGTGGCCTGCGTGCCGACGCTCATGTACGACGCCGAGAGCTCCGCCGCCGTGGCGCGCGCCGCGCTCGCCCTGGCGTGAGCGATCTCACGGTCACGGGTTTGCGAGGGCTGCCCGAGCTGCGGGAGGGAGAGGACCTCGCGGGCCTGCTGGTGGCCGCCGCCGAACGGTGTGCGGGCGGGCTGTATGACGGCGACGTCGTGTGCGTCGCGCAGAAGGCGGTCTCGAAGGTCGAGGGCCGGAGTGTGGAGCTGGCCTCCGTCGAGCCGTCGGAGCGCGCGCGCGAGATCGCCGCCGACGAGGCCGATCCGCGCGTGATCGAGCTGATCCTGCTCGAGAGCGCGCGCATCGTGCGCCGGCGTGGCGCGTTCCTGATCTGCGAGACCCACCACGGGTTCGTGTGCGCCGCTGCGGGCGTCGACCGCTCCAACACGGGCGCCGGCGAGGTGGCGGTGCTGCTGCCGGTCGATCCGGATGCCTCCGCGCGCCGCCTGCGCGACGCCTTCGGCGCAGTCGCCGAGGTTGGCGTGATCATCACGGACTCCTTCGGACGGCCCTTCCGGCTGGGCACGACGGGCGTGGCAGTCGGCTGCGCCGGCATCGCTCCCGTGCGCGTGCACACGGGGGAGAGCGATGACGCCGGACGCGTCCTGCAGGGCACCGAGATCCACATGGCCGACCAGATCGCGTCGGCTGCGGAGCTCGCGATGGGCCCCTTCGGCGGCGTTCCGGCCGCGGTCGTGCGCGGCCTGGCCTACGACCGCTCGGCTGCCGGCGCGCGCGCCGGGCTGATGCCAGCGGAGCGCGATCTGTTCCGGAACTAAGCGGCTGGTTTCAACAGACGCGACTTTTGAAACCAGTTCTACGGCGATTCCGGAGACTGAACGGCGTCTGGATAGAGTCCGGCAGTGGCGATCAGCGACAAGACGAAGGCCCTGTTCGGCACCAAGGCGCTCGGGATGCTGGGCATCGTGAGCGAGGACGGGACGGCCCAGGTGACGCCCGTGTGGATCATGCTCGACGGCGACACGCCCGTCTTCAACACCGTCATCGGCAGCCGGAAGGAGCGTCACATGCGGCGCGACCCTCGCGTGACACTGACGATCGTCGACCCCGAGGATGCCTACAGCTACGTGGAGCTGCGGGGGCGCGTCGACTTCGAGGAGGGGCAGGCCGCCGTCGACGCGATCGACGCACTGGCCAAGAAGTACATCGACCAGGACCGGTATCCCTGGAACCAGCCGGGCGCCGTGCGCGTCAACCTGCGTCTCGACGTCGAGCGCGAGCTCGGAGCATGAGCACCCAGTCCCTGCGCATCGGGCTGCGCGTCGCTCCGCAGCACTGCACCTACAAGCAGATGCGCGACACCTGGCTGCGCGCCGAGGAGGAGGGCGCGGACACGCTCTTCACCTGGGATCACTTCTTCCCGCTGTTCGGCGATCCCGAGGGCGCGCACTTCGAGTGCTGGAGCCTGCTCGCCGCCATGGCGGAAGCCACCGAGCGCATCCACTTCGGCGCCCTTGTGACCTGCAACTCGTACCGCAATCCGAACCTGATGGCGGACATGGCGCGCACGGTCGACCACATCTCCGGCGGGCGCCTGATCCTGGGCCTGGGCTCGGGCTGGTTCGAGCGCGATTACGCCGAGTACGGCTACGAGTTCGGGACCGCGATCACGCGGTTGGCTGCGTTCCGCAACGCCCTGCCGGTGATCGATGAGCGCCTCGGCCTGCTGAACCCGCCACCCGTGCGCGACAGGATCCCCGTCCTCATCGGAGGCGGAGGCGAGAAGGTGATGCTGCGGCTGGTCGCGCAGTGGGCCGATACCTGGCACGGCTTCGGACCACCCGAGGTGATCGCCCACAAGTGCCGCGTGCTGGATGAGCACTGCGCAGCGATCGGGCGCGATCCGGCCAAGATCGAGCGCTCGGTGCTGGTCACGAGCGAGGACATCGCCGGCGGGCTGCTCGACCGCTACTACGAGGCGGGCGCGAGGCACTTCGTCGCGATCGCGAAGGAGCCCGACTTCGACCTGGCCGACGTGCGGCGCCTGCTCGCCTGGCGCGACTCGCTCATGCTGGGCTAGCCGTTCGAGCGTCCTGGAGATCCCTCTTCCGGTGCGAACCGTGGGCGCGCCGGCCGCGAATGGAGCCGTGTGAGCATCGCCCTCCAATCAGCTGCGCTGCCGGTCGCTCGCCAGCGTGCACGGCGCGCAAGTACGCTCCCGGCGATGGAAGCCGCGCCTTCCGACGTCCAGCTCGTCGCGCGTTGCGCAGACGGAGACGAGGGCGCGCTCGCGGAGCTCTACGATCGCTTCGGCCGCGCGGCCTACGCGCTGGCGTTGCGCATCGTGCGCGACGGGACGGCGGCCGAGGATGTCGTGCAGGAGGCGTTCCTGGATCTCTGGCGATCGGCAGGGCGCTTCGATCCCGCGCGCTCGCGGCCGGCCAGCTACCTGCTGACGTTCGTGCACCGCCGGGCCGTCGATCTGATCCGCCGCGAGCAGGCACGGCCGCAACGTGGCGGCGACGTCGAGGATATCGCCTCCCGCGCCACCACGGACGACGTGCCGGCCTCGCTCGTCGCCAGCGAGCAGGGCGCCAGCGTGCGCCGCGCGCTGGCCGATCTGCCGCCACCGCAGCGCCAGGTGCTCGAGCTCGCCTACTTCAGCGGGCTCAGTCAGAGTGAGATTGCGGAGCATCTCGGCGAGCCGCTCGGTACGGTGAAGTCACGCACGCATGTCGCGCTCTCGCGCCTGCGTGAGTTGCTCGGCGAAGGCTTTCACGCATGAGCACCCACCCCCGGATCCCCGACGACGTCGCGGCGCTGATCAGCGCGTACGCTCTGGGTGCCCTCGAGTCCGATCAGGTGGCGCTCGCCGAGCAGCATATCGCTGCGAGCGACGATTGCCGCCGCGCCTACGAGGACGCACTGGAGACTGCGGCGGCACTCGCGCTGGCGGTCGCCGACAGGGAGCCGCCGGCCGAGTTGCGCGAGCGCATCCTGGCGGCTGCGCGAGCGGAGCGCGCACCTGCGGCGCTGCCTGCCGCGAAGCCCGCCGCGCCTCGGCGCAAGCTGAGCCTCGCCGGCCTGCTGACGCCGTCAGCGGGCTTCGCCGCCCTCGGAGTGGCAGCTGCCATCGTCTTCGCGCTGATCGCGGTCTCGCAGCACGACTCGGCTTCGAGCGCGCGCGACCGGCAGGCCGCGCTGGTGTCGATCCTCTCGGCACGTGACGCTCGCATCGTGCCCCTGACATCGACCGCCGGCGGTTCGCCCGGCGGCCGCGTGATCGTCTCCGGGAGCCGGGCCGCACTCGTGAGCTCGCTGCAGCGCCCGCCCGCAGGCCACACCTACCAGGCCTGGGGCCTGCGCGCCGGTGGCGCGGCGCCGGTTCCCCTGCCGACGTTCTCTCGCGACGGCGCCGTGCTCATCCTCGACGACGTCTCCCGGTACGCGGGAGTCGGTGTCACGGTCGAGCCGAACGGCGGCTCGCAGCGGCCGTCGTCGGCCCCGTTCGTCGTCGCGAGTCTCTAGCCCTCGGAGACATGAGCACGGCCGTTCCGGCCGAGTCCGAACCGACCCCGCGGCACTCGCGAATAC
>JALYLC010000334.1 GCA_030774435.1 Actinomycetota bacterium | reverse complement strand
GTGTCGGCCAGGAACCCGCCGAGCGTCACGACGAGCTCGGCTCCGCTCTCCTGCGCGACCTCGACCACGCTGCGCGAGTAGTGCTTCCAGCGGTTCTGCGGCTCGATGCCGATCATCACGGCGATGTCGTTGCCGCTCGGCAGAGGCGCCCAGGCGAAGGAGTTCTCGGGCCAGGACAGGCGCCGCGTGTCGTCCTCGCTCAGCGAGACGATCGGGCGGACTTCCTGGAAGTCGTAGAACTCGTCGGGGTCGAGCTCGCAGAACGGCTTCGCGCCGAGCTGCTGGCGCAGGAACAGCGCGCTCAGCGTGGCCGCCTCGCCGCCGTCGTTCCAGCCGTAGAACGCGCACACGAGGACGCCCTTGCGGAGCGTCGGCCGCGCGCTCCAGACGAGACTCTCCATGGCAGCAGTGTAGGTGCTCCGATATGGCGTGCCTGCGCCAAACGCGGGGCAGAGCACCTACACTGCACGCGTCCCCCGTTTGCGGCAGCGCGCTTGCCCGGTGTGCCGGCTGCGATGGGTGGAGAAATCCCACCAAGGGAGGAACGATGACGCTGACCAGCGAGGGCAAGCTCGACATCGTGCGCAAGTTCGGCCGCGACGAGAAGGACACCGGCTCCGCCGAGGTTCAGATCGCACTGCTGACGACGCGCATCAACGAGCTGACCGAACACCTGCGATTTCACAAGAAGGATCACCATTCGCGACGCGGATTGCTGTCGCTCGTGGGGCGGAGGCGCCGCCTGCTCGATTACCTGGCGCGCACCGATCTCGAGTCCTATCGCAAGTTGATCGCAGCGCTCGGCCTCCGCCGCTGAGCACGACCGGACTGAACCGGCAGGATGCACGACGGCCCCGGGACGGGGCCGCGAATCGCCGCGCATAGGCGCGGCAGGGTTTGAGGAAGCAGGGAAGAGAATGAGCGAACTGCAGTTGCACGAGAGCACCGTGACGGTCGACATCGGAGGCGAGGAAGTCTCCTTCACGACCGGAAAGCTGGCCCGCCAGGCCCACGGTGCGGTCACCGTGCGCAGCGGCGCCACGGTCGTGCTCGCCACAGCCGTTGGCCGCAGCGAGGCGCGTGAGGGAACCGACTTCTTCCCCCTCACCGTCGATATCGAGGAGAAGATGTACGCCGCCGGCAAGATCCCAGGCGGCTTTTTCAAGCGCGAGGGCAAGGCCTCCGAGAAGGCCACGCTGAACGCGCGCATGGTCGACCGGCCGATCCGGCCGCTCTGGCCCAAGGGCTTTCGCAACGAGGTGCAGATCATCGGCACCGTGCTCTCGATCGACGGCGAGCACAGCCATGACACCCTCGCGATCAACGGCGCGTCCGCCGCGCTGACAATCTCGCCGCTTCCCTTCTTCGGGCCGGTCGGCGCGGTGCGCATCGGCCGGATCGACGGCCAGATCGTCGTCAACCCGCTGATGACGCAGATGGAGGAATCCGATCTCGACCTGATCGTGTGCGGCACGCTCGACGCCATCACGATGGTCGAGGCCGGCGCCAAGGAAGTGTCCGAGGACGTCATGCTGCAGGCCTTCGACGCCGCGCACGCGGCGATCAAGACGCTCTGCCAGGCACAGCTCGACCTGCGCACCAAGGTCGGCCAGCCCAAGTGGCAGGACGCCGGCGTGCAGTCCGAGATCGAGTCCCGGTATGCGTCGCGCTTCGACGCGCTGCTCTCCGAGCAGGGGCTCGCCGGCATCGCGCTGGCCGAGGCGGAGGCCTCCGCGGCCGAGCTCGGCGGCGTCACCGGCAACGCCACCGAGGCCGACATGGTGCGCCGCGTGCAGGTGCGCGCGGCCATCTCGGCGATCGGCGAGGCGCGCCGCTCCTCCGCCGTCAAGTCGGCAGTCGAGTCGCAGTTCCGCGACGCGCTGCGCGAGCTGTCCGATGCCGAGCAGGACTCCAAGGAGCTCAAGTCGGCCAAGCGCTCGGCACTCTACGAGCGTATCGAGAAGGACCTCCAGCTGCCCTTCCCGTCGCGTGTCGACGGCAAGCTCGACTCGCTCGCGCGGAGCTACGCGCGCAGCGCGGCCGACTCGGTCTACAAGCAGATCGTGCGCGAGAAGATCGCGATCGAGAAGCGCCGGCCCGACGGCCGCGCCGCGAACGAGATCCGCGCGATCGCGACCGAGGTCGGGGTCACGCCCCGCACGCACGGCTCGGGACTGTTCACCCGCGGCCAGACCCAGGCGCTGACACTCGTCACGCTGGGCACGGCCAAGGAAGAGCAGCGCATCGACGACCTCTCGCTCGATACCAAGAAGCGCTACATCCACCACTACAACTTCCCGCCGTTCTCGGTGGGGGAGACGGGCTTCATGCGAGGCCCGAAGCGCCGCGACATCGGGCACGGCGCGCTCGCCGAGCGGGCGCTCATCCCCGTGATCCCGGACGCCGAGACCTTCCCGTACACGATGCGCGTGGTCTCGGAGATCCTCGAGTCCAACGGCTCGTCCTCGATGGCGTCCGTGTGCGGCTCGACGATGGCGCTGATGGACGCGGGCGTGCCGATCACCTCCCCGGTGGCAGGCATCGCGATGGGCCTGATCAAGGAGGGCGACAACTCCATCGTGCTGACCGACATCCAGGGCGCCGAGGATCACCTCGGCGACATGGACTTCAAGGTCGCGGGAACGAAGGACGGCATCACCGCCCTGCAGATGGACATCAAGATCACGGGCGTCTCCGCCGACCTGCTGCGGCAGGCGCTGGCGCAGGCGCGTGAGGCTCGCCTCGCGATCCTCGAGAGCATGGCGAGGGCCATCTCCGAGCCGCGCACCGAGCTCTCGCCGTACGCCCCGCAGGTCGTCACCGTCAAGATCGACTCCGACCAGATCGGGCTCATCATCGGCAAGGGCGGCGAGACGATCCGCGGCCTCGAGGAGGAGTTCGACTGCAAGATCGACATCGAGGAGGACGGCTTCGTCCGCATCTACGCCTCGAGCGCGGCGATGGGCGAGGGCTGCCGCCAGCGCATCGAGGAGATGACGCGCCCGATCTCCGTCGGCACCGTCTACCGCGACCGCAAGGTCGTCAAGACGGCCGAGTTCGGTGCCTTCATCGAGCTCCGCAAGGGCACCGACGGCCTCCTGCACGCGTCGCGGATCTCGCCCGGCGTGCGCGTCGACTCGGTCGACCAGGTGCTCACGCGCGGCGACATCGTCACCGTCGAGGTGACCGAGGTCGACACCGAGCGCGGCCGCGTCGGCCTCAAGCTCGTGTCCAAGCAGGAGAACGGCGCCGAGGTGCCCGCCGCGACGATCGGCGCGCGTTACAAGGAGCAGTTCCCGAACGCCGGCCAGGGCGGCGGTCAGCGCCCGCCGCGCGAGGGCGAGCGCTCTGGCGGTGGCCGCGAGCGCAGCCGTCGCTAGTGAGCCGACGGAGGGACGCGCGGCGGGGTTGAGCGTCGCCCTTGCGGGCGACGAGTCGGCCCCGCCGCTCGTGCTGCTGCACGGCCTCGCCGAGCGCAAGCAGGTGTTCTCACGGCTCGCGCGGCGGCTTGCGCCGCACGTGCACACGGTCGCAATCGACCTGCCCGGCTTCGGCGCATCGCCGCCGCTGCCGGGTGGCGGCTTCGACCTGGGCGTCGTGTGCGAGCGCGTCGAGGGCGCGATCGCCGAGCTCGGTCTCGCGCGGCCGGCGATGCTCGGCCACTCCCTCGGGGGCGGCGTGACCGTGCGCTATGCGGCCGAGCGGCCCGGAGCCGTGCGCGCGGTCGTGCTCGTGGCGCCGGCCGGTC
>JALYLC010000333.1 GCA_030774435.1 Actinomycetota bacterium | reverse complement strand
CACCCGAACGCCGCGCTACCGTCCGACCGCATGGGGCGACGCGCCGACTTCTCGCTGACGGCGTCCCGCGGTTCCCCCCTGGCGGTCGCCGCTCGCGCCAGCGGCGCGCGCATCGTCGACGAAGACGGTCGCACCTATCTGGACGCCTGCGGCGGCGCGATGGTCATGTCGCTCGGGCACTGCCACCCGCGGCTCGTCGAGGTCGTACAACGGCAGGTCGCAGAGCTCTCGTTCACGTACCGGTTCTCGTTTCGCAACGGCCCGATGCTGGAGCTCGCAGAGGAGCTGCGCTCGATCTCCCCGCTGGCGGACACATGGTGCTTCTTCAACTCGTCGGGGTCGGAGTCGGTCGAGTCGGCGATCCAGCTCGCGCGGCGGTACTGGCAGCTGCGCGGACTCCCGGCCAAGACGGACCTGATCTCGCGCTGGCCGTCGTTCCACGGCTCGACGCACGGGGCGCTCTCGCTCTCGGGCTCGAAGTGGCGGGCGTTCTACGAGGCCGTGCTGGACAAGCACCCGGTTGCTCCGGTGCCGAATGCCGACATCCGCCGTCGCCGCGCGCCCGCCGAAGAGGCGGCCTGGGCCGCACGCGAGCTCGAGGATGCGCTCATGCGCCGCGGCGCGGCGAACGTCGCTGCGGTCGTGATCGAGCCGGTCACCGGGGCCTCGGGTGCCGCCATCGCGCCTCCGCCCGGGTACATCGCGGAGCTGCGGCGTGTGTGCGACCGCCACGACGCCCTGCTCGTGTTCGACGAGACGATCACGGCCTTCGGGCGCACGGGGGAGTGGTTCGCCGCCTGCCACTGGCCCGACGCGACGCCCGACATCATCACGTTCGCCAAGGGCGTGACGAGCGGCATCGTGCCGTTCTCGGGGGTGCTCGTGAGGGGCGAGCTGGCGGAGCTGTTCGAGCAGTCGGCCGACGGCTTCCCGTACGGTCACACGTTCTCGGGCTACCCGCTCGGCTGCGCGGTCGCGGCGGAGGCAATCCGCGTGATCCGGGACGAGGACCTGGTCGCCGAGTCGCGGCGCAAGGGAGCCCTGCTGCGCGAGCGCCTGGACGCGCTGGCCGCGGGCTCGCCGCGCATCGGGGATGTCCGCGGGCTTGGTCTGCTGCAAGGGCTCGAGCTCGTGCAGGATCGCGAGACGCTCGCGCCGCCGCCGGGCGGCGCCTCGCGGCTGGTCGCCGCCTGCCGTGAGCGCGGGCTCATGATCTACCCCTGCCCGACGCCGATGGGCGTGACGACGATCGAGGCGGTCATGCTCGCGCCGCCGCTGACGATCGCGGACGCCGAGCTCGACGAGGTCGTCGCGATCCTCGGCGACGCGCTCGCTGCGACCGCCTGAGCTCAGCCGCGAGAGCAGTCTCAGCGCTGCGAGCGCTCGAAGCCGAGGTACTCGCGCACGCTGCGCGCGTCCCGGCCCGTGGCGATCAACTCGTAGACCGGCTGCGGGCTTTTCAGCGTCTTGCGTACCTCGAGCTTGCCGATCGTGATCGCGTGCCGGCGAGCGAACGTGAGCAGCCGGTCGCGATCGGCCGAGAGCAGTCGCCAGACTTCCTCCTGGCGCTGGGAGTCGAAATCGGCGTAGAACCCGATCCGCCCGTTCAGGGCAGAGTCCATGGCCTGCTTGTAGTCGCCTCGGTAGTCGTCGCCGGTATCCGACATCACATCTGACCCTAGCATGGGGTCGAGCGCCTTCCAGCGGCTCGTATGGGCGGGTTTGCTCATCGGAACGGGAGGCCCGGTGCCACCGGAGGAGGGAACGGCTGCTTGGCGGCTCCGGGCCTGCCCGCCCGACTGTCGAAGCGCCTACTGGCGCATTTCGGGTATCGAGCCGCGCAACGCACGGATCGATCCCCCGGCCGGGGGAGTGCGCGGCTACGCTGGCGCGGCATGCGCCGGGCCGTCGTCGTCAAGCTGGGATCGTCGACGCTCGTGGACGGCCGCAGGCGCCTCCGCCGCGCGCGCCTCGCGCGCCTCGCCTCCGAGCTCGTTGCCCTGCAGCTGACGGGCACGCCCGTGTGCGTGGTCTCGAGCGGGGCGATCGCGCTCGGCCTGGGAGCGCTCGAGCGCGACGTGCGGCCGACCGACGTGCCGAGCCTGCAGGCCGCCTCCGCGGTGGGGCAGGGGCTGCTGGCCGGTGCCTGGCAGCGAGCGCTGGCCTCGGCCGGCGGTCGCGCGGCCCAGGTGCTGCTGACCGCCGACGATGTGCGCCGGCGCACCAGCTACCTCAACGCGCGCGCCACCCTGGAGGCGCTGCTCGCCTGGGATGTGGTGCCGATCGTCAACGAGAACGACTCCACGGCGACGGACGAGATCACGTTCGGCGACAACGACGCCCTGGCGGCGCAGGTCGCCCTGTTGCTGCGGGCCCGGCTGCTCGTGCTGCTGACGGATGCCGATGGGCTCTACACGCGCGATCCGCGCTCGGCGGGGGCCGAGCTCGTGCGCGAGGTGCATGATCGCGCGCTGCTGGCCGATCTCGACCTCGACGGCGTGTCGCCGAGCGGCCTCGGCTCGGGCGGCATGCGCTCGAAGGTCGTCGCGGCGTCGATGGCGGCGGGCGGCGGCGTGGCCTGCGTGATCGCCTCGGGAGCGCAGCCGGGCACGATCGCGCGCGCCGTCGCTGGG
>JALYLC010000332.1 GCA_030774435.1 Actinomycetota bacterium | reverse complement strand
CGGTGCTCAAGCGCTCGACCGCGGGCATCTTCGGCGCGAGCCTGCTCGGTCTGGGCCGCGCCTTCGGCGAGACCATTGCCGTGACGATGCTGATCGGCAACAGCGTGCTCGCGATCTCGACCAGCATCTTCGGGCAGGGAGCGACGATGCCGAGCGTCATCGTCAACGAGTTCACCGAAGCCACCGAGCCCTACCACCTCGATTCGCTCTTCGTCGTCGGCACGCTGCTGCTCGCCATCACGTTGATCGTGAACATCCTCGGTAAGCTCGTCGTGTCACGTGTCAGCGAGACGATCGCCTAACCATGGCGACCGCGAGCAACACCCTTCAAGGCGCCGGGCCGCTGGCCGCGCAGCTCCGCCGCCGGCACCGGAAGAACCGCGGCATGACGTGGCTGTTGAGCGCCCTCATGGCAGGCATCGGGGCGCTGCTGGTCTGGATCCTCATCTACGTCGCGCTCAAGGGCGTCCAGGCGATCAACTGGGGATTCATCACCGACACGCCGCCGGGCAATCCCTCCGCTTCCGGCGGCGGCTTCTACAACGGCATCATCGGCACGTTCGAGATCGTGGGCATCGCGACGCTGATCGCGTTGCCGCTCGGCATCGGCTGCGCGATCTACCTCAACCAGTACGCCACGGGCCGCATCGCCAGTGTGCTGCGTCTCGTGACCGACGTCATGCTCGGCATTCCGACGATCGTCACCGGCGCGTTCATCTATGCGCTGTGGGTGATCCAGTTCGGCTTCTCCGGCTTCGCCGGGGCGCTCTCGCTGGCACTCGTGATGGTGCCGCTGATCGTGCGCGCCACCGAAGAGATGTTGCGCCTCGTACCGCTGGATCTCAAGGAAGCGAGCCTCGCGCTCGGTGTGACGCAGTCGCGCACGATCGTCTCGGTCATGCTCCCGACGGCCCGCGCGGGCATCATCACGGGCGTCATGCTCGCCGTCGCGCGAGCCATGGGCGAGACCGCGCCGCTCCTGCTCACCGCACTCGGCAACGACCTCTTCGTCGAGACCAACCCGGGAGCGCGCATGTCGACGCTCTCCCTGCAGATCTTCGGCAGCGCGACGGGCGGGTTCGTCAACGCGCAAAACCGAGCGTGGGCAGGCGCTTTGCTTCTGATCGCTATAGTCCTGCTCCTCACCATCATGGCCAGGCTCATTGCCCGTCGTTCTGCGGTGGGCGGATGACCACTCCCGAAAGGCCCGACGTGATCGACGTTCCGAGTGAGAGCGGCAGCACCACGAACGGCACGGCCGCCGACGCTGAAGCGCGTCCCGAGCAGCACCAGCGCTCCGGCGAGGCGCGGCGCATGGATGTCGTCCATCTGAATGCCGGGTTCGGCACGCGCACGATCATCGAGGACATCAACCTCGCCGTGGAGCCGAAATCGGTCACGGCGCTGATCGGACCCTCGGGTTGCGGCAAGTCGACGCTCCTCCGCTGCTTGAACGCGATGCACGGCACCGCGAAGGGGGCCTTCGCAACGGGCGAGATCCTGCTCGACGGCGTCGATATCAACGCGCGCGGCGTCGATCCCGTGCTCGTACGGCGTCGCGTCGGCATGGTCTTCCAGCGGCCCAATCCGTTTCCCACGATGTCGATCTACGACAACGTGGCGGCGGGTCTGCGGCTGACATCGGGAAGCCGGCGCGGCCGGCATTTCTTCGACGACGTCGTGGAGCGCTCCCTGCGCCAGGCCGACCTCTGGTCCGAGGTCAAGGATCGGCTGCACAGCATGGGCGGCGCGCTCTCGGGTGGCCAGCAGCAGCGCCTCTGCATCGCGCGCACCCTCGCCGTCGAGCCCGAGGTGATCCTGATGGACGAGCCGTGCTCGGCGCTCGACCCGATCTCGACCTCCAAGATCGAGGAGAGCATCCACGCCCTGCGCGAGCACTACACGATCGTGATCGTGACGCACAACATGCAACAGGCCGCGCGCGTTTCGGACACGACCGCGTTCATGACGATCCTGGAGGCGGGCCAGCCGGGCTCGCTCGTGGAGACGGGCCCGACGAGCTCGATCTTCGACACGCCCACCAACGAGGTGACGGGCGCGTACGTCTCCGGCCGGTTCGGCTAGGGGAATGGCAGAGGTCGCACCCGGATTCCTGGAACAGCGCCTGATCGAGGTCTCGGACCTCGTCCGGCATGGCTTGCGCGACGCACTGAGCGCGCTCGAGCTCGGCGATTTCGCGATAGCCCAGCGCGTGATCGACGCCGATGACGAGGTCGATCGCCTGTGCCTGGCGCTCGATCGCGACGCCGAGATCCTGCTCGTCGGCAAGGTCGTTCCCGCGCGCGACATCGCGCTCGTGCTCGCGTCGACGCGCATCGCGCGCAATCTGGAGCGCATGGCCGACCAGTGCGTGACGATCGCCAAGCTGGTGCAGGCGGGAGGCAACGACGAGCCGGGCGCCGCGGGCGTCCGCCGCACGCTCGACGAGATGGGGCGGCGGGGGGAGCGCATGCTCGAGGCCGCGACCGATGCGCTCACGCACCGCGATGCCGAACGGGCCCAGCGGCTCGAGCAGCTCGACAACCTCGTCGACGATCTCAACCGGACCGTCGTCGAGCAGGTGCTCGCCATCGGCGGCGACCACGCGCGGCGCGAATGGGGCCTGCGCATGGTGCTGGCTGCGCGAGCGCTCGAGCGCATCGCCGACAACGCCGTCGACATCGCGGAGCAGGCGGCCTACGTCGTCACGGGCGAGCTGCGCGAGTTCAGCGACGCGTCGCACCCGGACGAGCATCCGGGCGAGGCCGCCTGATCCGTCAGAGCGCTGCGGCCGGGGCCTGGCCCGAGCCCGCGCGGGCGTGGCGCAGCCAGCCCGGGGAGAGCGTCGCGCCGAGGGCGAGACCGGCCGCCGTCGTCCCGACGAGCACCCACATCACGGCCGAGTAGCCGCCAGTCAGGTCGCGGATCGCCCCGAGCCCCACAGGTGAGGCCGCGGCGATCGTGTACGCGACGAGCAGCATGAGCCCCGTCGTGGCCGCCACCGACGCGCCGTCGTGGGCGGCGTCCACGGGCAGTGCCATCGAGAGCGAGAACCCGCAGCCGATGCCGAGCCTCGATCATGCGGCATCGCCTCGCGTGTTCGCTGCAGATACCGCAGATGGAGGATGCGTGCCGCCGCTTCTTGCGCAGATAGTGCGCCATGGGCGAAACGGTCACCGAGACGCGCCCCGCCTGGGAATGGCGGGCCATGGGCGCGACCTGGCGCCTGCGGCATACCGGGAAGGTCGAGATCGAGGTCGTCGGCGCGCTGGCGGACGCGATCGCGGCCGACGAGCGCCGCTGGTCGCGCTTCCTCGCGCGCAGTGAGGTCTCGCGCCTCAATCGCGCTCCCGGCGTGCCCCTGCAGGTCTCGACGGAGACGCTCGACCTGCTGCTGGCCTGCGACCGCTGGCACGAGCAGACCGAGGGCGCGTTCTCGGTCATGGTGGGCGGTGCGCTCATCGGCTACGGCTACCGCGAGAGCCAGCGCGTGCGCTCGCCCCGGACGTCGGTGTCGCCGCGCCCCGAGCCGATCCCCGGCGCGCTCGTCGTGGTCGACGCCGTCCGCCGCCTGGCCTGCGTACCCGCCGGCACTGCGCTCGACCTCGGTGGCGTGGCGCGCATGTGGAGCGCCGACCGCGCGGCGGCGATCGTGCGCACGCTCTCGGACGACCCGGCCATCCTGCTCGAGGTCGGCGATGACATGGTCGCGGTGCGCGGCGATCATCTCGTCGCCGTGGGCGCAGGCGACGGCGAGGTGGGCGCGCGCGCCGTCGTGCTGCGCGACGGTCATGCGCTGGCGGCCTCCTCCTGGAGCGCGCTGTTGTGGTCGAACGACGACGGCGTGGCCGCGCACCACCTGATCGATCCCGCGACCGGCGCACCGGCCGAGCCGGCGAGCGCCGTCGTGATCGCCGGCGATGCAGCCGAGGCCGACGCGCTCTCGACCGCCATGGCAGTCCGGCCCTCGCTCGTCTCGCGCCTGCCCACGACCTGCGCGATGGTGCACGCCGCTCAGGGCGAGCGTCACACGGCCGCCTGGGAGGCAGTCGCGGTCTGAGTCTCAGCGGTACTCGAGCTCGGGGCCCCAGTCCGTGCCGCGTCCTTCCGGAGTACGGTCGAGCACGTTCCAAAGCGGCCACATGAATCGACGTGCCGCGGATGCTGGCTGGATACGATCGAGTCGATGCTCACCGAAGAGCCCGGCGCGTGAACGACGACCCCACGGTCTTGCACCTCGAGCGCGTGCTGGACGCACCGCCCGAGCGCATCTACGCGGCCTGGACCGATCCCGCGTTGCTGCGCCGCTGGTGGGCCGCTGCGCCGGGCTGGACGACGCCCGAGGCGACGGCGGACGTGCGCGTCGGCGGCGCCTACCGCCTCTCGATGCGGGGCACGGACGGCATCGTGCGCACGGTCGTCGGCGAGTACCTCGAGGTCGACCCGCCGCGCCGGCTCGTCTACACGTGGAAATGGGTGTCGCGCGAATACCCCGCGCCGGACGACGGCGTGACCGTCGTCAGCGTCGACTTCATCGCAGAGGGGTCCGCGACGCGCGTCGTGCTCGAGCAGCGTGACCACCATGACGAGGCCGGCCGGGACTCCCACGGCCGCGGCTGGCGCGGCTGCCTGGACAGCCTGGAGCGCCTACTGGCCGCCGGCTGAGGGGCGCCGAGCCTGGTCGGCGAGCCTGGTCGGCCGTGCATATAAAGGGGTCAGACCCCTTTGTATGCACGGCCTGGCGCTCACAGCAGCGACAGCTGACGCGCGTCGTGCTGGAGCAGCGCGACCACGACGACCAGGCCGGCCGAGACTCCCACGGCCGCGGCTGGCGCGGTTGCCTCGACAGCTTGGAGCGCCTGCTGGGCGCCGGCTGAGGGGCGATTCCGCGCAGGGCGCGCCAGCCGCAGCGCGACCGCCGCTGGGCGGTGGGTTCGCGCATTGCAGATATCGCGCCCGGTAGTCGTTGCCTCTCGCCCTGCTGGGTTCGAACGCTTGCGCAGGGGTCAGACCTCCTAGGACTTGCGGGGTCGTTCGAGCCGTGACCCGAGGTCTGCCCCCGTGATACGTGTGGCCGGGCGGTGGCCTAGCGGCCATTGCGCGGGCACGGGCGTCTCGGGCGGCTTTCCGCCAGGACCCTCAATCGGTTACTGGATCGCCGGGTCCTTGACGCGACCTGTGACGTCATCATCAGACGCCGAGCGGGCTCTCGTAGGCGTCCCAGAAGGAGCTCATGCCGCTCCCTCCAGATGCAGCAGCGCAGTCTTGGCAGCGAGGCCGCCCGCGTAGCCGCCCAGGCCGCCGCCGGTGCGCAGCACGCGGTGGCAGGGCACGACGATCGGCAGTGGGTTGGTGGCCAGCGCCGAGCCCGCGGCGCGCACTGCGCGCGGGCTGCCCGCGCGGGTGGCGACGTCG
>JALYLC010000331.1 GCA_030774435.1 Actinomycetota bacterium | reverse complement strand
GGCCTGCCGCCGCCGCCACCGCCACCGCCGCCACCGGGGCGACGGCCGCGCTCGGGCCTCGACGGGCCCGTGTCCTCGGTGATCGTCGTGACGCCGCGACGGCGCCGAGCGTCGACCTCGCCCAGGCGCGTCGTCTGCTGCTGGGCGCCCTCGTAGCCGGCGGGCATGATCTCGCCCTTGTTGATCCAGACCTTGACGCCGATGCGGCCGGCCTGGGTCTGCGCCTCCGCGAAGCCGTAATCGATGTCGGCGCGCAGCGTGTGCAGCGGCACGCGGCCTTCGGAGTACTGCTCGGTGCGCGACATCTCCGCGCCGCCGAGGCGGCCGCCGCAACGGATGCGGACGCCCTGGGCGCCCGAGCGCATGGCCGAGGCCAGGGAGCGCTTCATGGCGCGCCGGAAGGAGACGCGGTTCTGCAGCTGCTCGGCGACGGACTGCGCGACCAGGTTGGCATCCAGCTCGGGCCGCTTGATCTCGTTGATGTTCACGTGCACGGCCTTGTGCGTCATGGCGTGCACGTCCTGGCGCAGCGCCTCGACCTCGCTGCCCGACTTGCCGATCACGATGCCGGGGCGCGCCGTGTAGATGTCGATCGTGATCCGCTGGGAGTCCTTGCGGATGTGGATGTCGGAGAGCCCGGCGTGCGAGAGCTTGCCGCGGATGTGATCGCGGATGCGCACGTCCTCGATGAGGTAGGCACCGAACTCCTTCTCGGAGAACCAGTTGGACTTCCAGTCGTGAATGATCCCGATGCGGAAGCCGCCCGGGTGAATCTTCTGACCCATTACGAGTCCCCTTCGTCGGCGGCTGTTTCATCCGCATCGTCGGCGGGCAGCGACGCCGGTTCGGTGGGCTTCGCGGCGGGCTTCCTGCGCGGCGCCCGGGGCGCCGCGGCCTTCGCTTCTGCGCTCTCGGGCGCCTCGGCGGCCGGCTTCGCGGCCCTCGGCTTGCGCGGCTTGGGCGCGGCCTCGGGTGCCTCCTCGGTGCTCTCGGCCCCGGCGGCCTTGGGCTTGCGGGCAGCGGGCTTGCGCCGCGGCTTCGGGGCCGCGGTCTCCTCGACTGCGGCCTCCTCGACGACGGGCGCTGCGGCTTCCTCGACTGCGGTCTGCTCGACGACCGCCGCCTCGGCGGCAGTGGCCTCCGCGGTGGAGCCCGCCACGCGGCGGCTGCGGGCCCGACGGCCGCTCTCGGCGGCGATCGTCGCCTGGGCGGCGGAGATGTCGCGCGCTGCGGCGACGGGAACGTGCCGGAGCACGATCGTGACGTGGCACATGCGCTTGTGAATGCTCGAGGCGCGACCGCGAGCACGCGGCTTGAAGCGCTTGAGCGTGCGGTCCTCGTCGGCGTAGCAGTGGTCGATGACGAGCTCCGCGGGATCGATCTCGTGGTTCTCGCGGGCGTTCGCAGTCGCGGACTTGAGCAGCCCGAGCACGTCGCGCGCAGCAGCGCGCGGCGAGAATTGCAGCGTCGCCTGCGCCTGCATCACGGACATGCCGCGCACGTGATCCAGGATCACGCGGGCCTTGCGCGCAGAGCAGCGCAGATGCCGCACCTGGGCGCGCACGAGCGTCGGTTGATCGGTTGCAGTCGCCACGCTACCGCCGCTTCGCCTGCTTGTCGGCGTGGCCGCGATAGGTCCGCGTGGGCGCGAACTCACCGAGCTTGTGGCCGACCATCGACTCCGACACGAACACGGGCACGTGCTTGCGCCCGTCGTGGACCGCGATCGTGTGCCCGACCATCTCCGGGAAGATCGTCGAGGTGCGCGACCACGTCTTGATCATGCGCTTGGAGCGCGTGGCGTTCATCTCCTCGACGCGCCGCATGAGGCGCTCCTCGATGAACGGTCCCTTCTTGGAGCTACGAGACATTCCCTACGACCTGCCCTTCCCGCGCTTGCGTCCGCGGACGATGTCGCGGGAGCTTGCCTTCTTGGGGTCACGGGTCCGCCGGCCGAGCGTGATCTTGCCCCACGGCGTGACCGGGTGACTGCCCTTGTTCTTGCCCTCGCCGCCGCCATGCGGGTGGTCGACGGGGTTCATGGCCGTACCGCGCACCGAGGGGCGCTTGCCCAGCCAGCGCGAGCGGCCGGCCTTGCCGCTGGACTGGTTCTGATGCGTGGCGTTGGAAACCGTGCCGATGGTCGCGCGACACGTCTCGGGGACGCGGCGCAGCTCACCGGAGGGCAGGCGCAAGAGCGCGCGCCCCTCCTCGCGGGCGACCAGCTGCGCGCTCGCACCTGCTGAGCGCACCATGCGCGCTCCCTGACCGGGTCGCAGCTCGACGGCGTGCACGATCGTGCCGGTGGGGATCGACGACAGCGGCAGGCAGTTGCCCACCTTGATGTCGGCGTCCGCGCCCGATTGCACGGTTGCCCCGACAGCCAGGCGGGCCGGCGCCAGGATGTAGGCCTTGTGGCCGTCGACGTAGTGCAGGAGCGCGATGCGCGCCGTGCGGTTGGGGTCGTACTCGATCGACGCGACGGTCGCCGGAACGCCGTCCTTGCGCCGCTTGAAGTCGATGATGCGATAGCGGCGCTTGTGGCCGCCGCCCTGATGGCGCGTCGTGATGCGACCGCTGTTGTTGCGGCCGCCATGGCGCCTGACCGGAGCGAGCAGGCTCTTCTCCGGCTTGTCGGTCGTGACCTCGTCGAAGTCCGAGATCGTCATGAAGCGGCGACCCGGGGAGGTGGGCTTGAACTGTCGGACACCCATCAGCGCGCCCCCTCGAAGAGCTCGATCGAATCGCCGGCGCGCAGCTGGATGATGGCCTTCTTGTAGCCCGGGCGGAAGCCCGCCGTCTGACCGCGGCGCTTGGGCTTGCCGGGCACGTTGACGATCTTGACCGCGACCACGTGCACGCCGAACAGCAGCTCGATGGCCTGACGGACCTGCGTCTTGTGCGCCTTGGGGTGCACCTTGAACGTGTACTTGTCGAACTGGATCAGGTTGTAGGCCTTCTCCGAGACGACCGGCTCGAGGATCACGTGGCGCGGATCGGTTGTCACCGAGGTCACTCGGCACCTCCCTGCAGCTCGGCCAGTGCGACCTGCGAGACGAGCAGGCTGCGCGCCCAGAGCAGCTCGACGACCGTGATGTCCTCGGCCCAGGCGACGATCACGCGGTCGAGGTTGCGGAACGAGAGGGCCGCCGCCGACTCCTCTTCGCCGACCAGCACGACGAGCGGCAACTGCTGGCCCCAGGCCCCCACGAGCGCACTGGCGTCCTTGGTCTTGGCGGACGAGAACGTGCCACCGTCGAAGACGCCGAGGCTGCCGAGCGCCGCGTGCTGCGAGAGCGCGATCAGCTTGGCGCGCCGGGCGGCCTTGCGGTTCATCTTGACGCCGTAGTCGCGCGGGTGCGGGCCGAACGTGACGCCGCCGCCGCGCCAGAGCGGCGAGCGGGTCGTCCCCGCGCGCGCCCGGCCGGTGCCCTTCTGACGCCACGGCTTGGTTGCGCCGCCCGCCACCTGGCCGCGCGTCTTGGTCTCGGACGTGCCCTGACGGCGCGCGAGCATCTCGGCGCGCACCGCCTCGTACAGC